>DQTM01000132.1 GCA_015662785.1 Sulfurospirillum arcachonense
AGAAGCTTTAAAGATACACGTCAAGTTCAAAGGAATTTATGAGAAAAAAAGGTTTGACACTAAGGGAATGTATCTTGACAATGAAGATGACTTTGTTTGTGGTGAGAAAGCTGATGCCCCTATAATAGTAAAAGAAAATGGTGTAAACTTTGCAATATACTTAGATGATGGTGCTATGGTTGGTGTGTTTTTAGACCAAAGGGATGTAAGGAAAGCTATAAAAGAGAAATATTCCAATGGTAAAACTATGCTAAATACTTTCTCATACACAGGAGCATTTTCAGTCTTTGCAAGCTTAGGAGGGGCAACTAAAACAACAAGTGTTGATTTGGCAAAAAGAAGTCGTCCTAAAACAAGTGAGCAATTTAGCATAAACAAAATAGACCCAAAAACTCAAGACATAATCGTAGAAGATGTTTTTAACTACTTCAAATATGCTGTGAGAAAAAATCTACTTTTTGATTTGGTAGTTCTCGACCCACCAAGCTTCGCAAGAAGTAAAAAACATACATTTTCAGCCTCTAAAGACTATGTAAAATTACTAAAAGAAGCTATACAAATAACTAGTAAATATGGAGTTATTGTTGCCTCAACAAACTCTGCAAACTTTTCTATGAAAACTTTTAATGATTTTATAAAAAAAGCCTTTAAAGAGTTAAATGGAAAGTTTGAGGTAAAAGAGAGCCACACACTCCCAAGAGATTTTAAAGTAAATCCTAAGTTTAGAGAGGGTAACTATCTTAAAGTTGTTTTTATAAAAAAACTTTTCTAGATGTCTACAACCTCTCCATTTTGTACGCTTAGAAACACGCTAGTAGGTCTAAAAGAGCAAATCAAGTCTCTTGGGTGTTCTACGTCCCAAATCACAAAATCAGCGTCCTTGCCCTCTTCTAGGCTTCCTTTTGATTTTTCAAGTCCCAACGCCTTTGCTGCATTAATTGTTACTGCCCCAAAGGCTTCATCTACAGTAAACCCAAATATAACGCTAGACATATTCATCATAAGTTGCAATGAACAAAGTGCGGAAGTCCCTGGGTTCAAGTCAGTTGCAATTGCCATAGCAACTCCATGTTTTCTGAAAAGCTCCATAGGAGGCATCTTAGTTTCACGCAAAAAGTAGTAAGCTCCTGGAAGTAAAACTGCTACTGTTCCACTTTTTGCCATCTCTTTTACACTCTCTTCGTCTATATATTCTAAGTGGTCAGAAGAGAGTGCTTTGTACTTACAAGCAAGTTTAGTAGCTCCCATCTGTGAAAACTGCTCCGCGTGAATCTTTACATGTAGACCTAAATCTTTAGCTTTTTCAAACACTTTCTCAGTCTGTTCTAAGTTGAAAGCTAAGTGTTCAGTGTAGATATCTACAGCACTTACATGTAGAGCCACTTTAGGCATCATCTCTTCACAAACATACTCTATGTAGTCATCTGCTCTATCTTTATACTCTGGAGGAACTGCATGAGCTCCAAGAAATGTCTTCTCTACATGTACAGGATAATTCTCTTCAAGCTTATCTGCTATTTGGATCATTTTAAGTTCACTCTCAAAGTCCAAACCATAACCAGTTTTTATCTCAACAGTAGTCACACCCTCTCTAATAAGAGCTTTCAAACGTTTAGCAGAACTCTCATAAATATCATCAAAACTCTCTTCTCTAGTACTTTTTATACTAGAAACTATGCCACCACCACTTTTAGCAATATCAGCATAACTCTCACCATTGAGCCGTCTTTCAAATTCACTAGTTAATAAAATAAAAAGTTAAAAATGTATAAAAAATTAACTCTAAAAAATAATTAATTATTATAAGTGTTATAGTTACATTTTATTAATATTGGACAAAACAGTCATTCTCATTAATCTAAACTATTTTACTAAAGAATAAAATTCTATTTAAATGGCTAATTTTAGAACTTTGCATAAGAAAATAATTTATATTATACTTTTCCTATCAGTTTACTTGACATTAAACAAAAATTATTCTATACTTTCAAAATAAATAAAATACGAGGTTTAGCCTTGTGCTTTAGTGAAATGAATTTTCTAAGAATTTACTTCTTTAGAAAGAAAAATTAAATAAAAAAGGACACACAAATGACACAAGAAACTTTAGCTTTACATTACGGATACAACCAAGAGCATACTGGAGCTATGGCTGTTCCTCTTTATCAGACAACTGCTTATGATTTTGGTTCAGCTGAGACTGCGGCAAACCGTTTTGCACTAAAAGAATTAGGTCCAATCTATACTCGTCTAAACAATCCTACAACTGAAATCTTTGAAAACAGATTTGCTGCGGTTGAAGGTGGAGAAGCAGGACTTGCAACTTCAAGTGGACAATCAGCAGTGTTCTTTGCAGCAGCAAACTTAGCAGAAGCTGGTGATAACATAATCGTTGCTAAAAAAGTATATGGAGGAACTACAACTCTACTCACACATACTCTCAAAAGATTTGGTATAACTGCAAAAACTTTTGACAGCGACACAGCAGAAGACTTAGAAAAACTTATAGATGACAAAACAAAAGCAATCTTTTTTGAGTCTCTTTCAAATCCACAAATTGCAATTCCTAACATAGAGAAGATAGTAGAAGTCGCAAACAGACACAACATAATAACTATTTGTGACAACACAGTAGCAACACCTATACTTTTTCAACCTCTTTTGCATGGTGTTGATGTTACTGTTCATAGTACTAGTAAGTACACTACAGGTCAAGGATTGGCTCTTGGTGGAATTTTAGTTGCAAGAAATGGACTAAATAAAAAACTAATTGGCAATGAAAGATACCCACAATTCAATGAACCAGATGAAAGTTACCATGGACTTGTGTATGCTGATCTTCCATTTCCTCTTTTTACTTTAAGAGCTAGATTATCTTTGCTTCGTGATATTGGTGCAACTCCTGCTCCTTTTAACTCTTGGTTACTAATTCAAGGGTTAGAAACTTTACATGTAAGGATGAAACAGCACTCAAACAATGCACTTGAAGTAGCAAAATACTTAAATGCTCATCCAAAAGTGAAAAAAGTATCTTACCCAGGACTAGAAGGTGACACTCAACACGAAAGAGCGAACAAATACTTCAAGGATGGCTTAACTTCTGGACTTCTTAGTTTTGAAGTAGAAGATTTTGACACAGCTAAAAACATCTTAAATAGTGCAAAACTATTTTCTGTTGTAGTGAATATTGGTGATTCAAAGTCAATCATAACTCACCCTGCTAGTACAACGCATATGCAAGTTCCTGCTGATGAGCTTGAAGCATCTGGAATCAAACAAGGGTTAATTCGTCTTAGCATTGGACTTGAAAATCCAGCTGATTTGATAGCTGATTTAGAGCAGGCGATAGGATAATGTCACTTATATCAACTAAAGGGATGTATGGTCTGAGTGCCATGTATGAGCTATCATTGATAAAAAGTGAAAAACCTACACAGATAAAAGAAATTTCAGAACGAGCTAAAATCCCTCAAAACTACCTAGAGCAACTCTTGGTAATTTTAAGACGTGCTGAACTAGTTAAAAGTGTTAGAGGTGCTCATGGTGGGTACTTTTTGGCACGCAATGCTGATGATATACTTGTAAAAGATATATTGATTGCACTTGAAGGAAATCTAAGCATTACAGGACAAGAAGTTGACAATTCAGTATTGGAACTTTTTTATAAAGAGAATGATAAAAAATTAGAAGGTCTTTTTGATATATCTTTGAATCAACTTCAAGATTATCAAAATAAACTAACAAATCAGTTAAACTATAGTATTTAAGGAAAACATTATGAAATATGCACAAAATGTAACAGGACTTATAGGTAACACACCATTAGTAAAACTAAATCAAGCATCAGATGAAACAGGCTCAACCATACTGGGTAAATGTGAGTTTATGAACCCTACTCACTCTGTTAAAGACCGTATTGGGTACAACATGATTAAAGATGCTTTAGAGAGAAAACTTATCACTAAAGAAAGCATCATTATTGAGCCAACTAGTGGAAACACTGGTATTGGTCTTGCGGCAGTTTGTGCTAGTTATGGGTTAAAACTCATACTTACAATGCCAAGTTCAATGAGCTTAGAGAGACGTAAACTTCTTTCTGCTTTAGGGGCAGAGCTTGTACTTACTGAACCTCAATTTGGTATGAAAGGTGCGGTTGAAAAAGCAAAAGAACTCTCAGCAGAGACTCCAAACTCTTTTGTGCCTCAGCAGTTTGACAACGGAGCAAATCCAGCTATACATGTAGAGACAACAGCCGAAGAAATTTGGGCTGATACAAACGGCGAAATAGATATTTTCATAGCAGCTGTTGGAACTGGTGGAACTATAATGGGTGTTGGAAGTGCTTTAAAAAAGAAGAACCCTAACATAAAAATTATTGCAGTAGAGCCAGACCTTTCACCAGTTCTAAGTGGTGGAAAACCTGGTCCTCATAAGATTCAAGGCATAGGAGCTGGTTTTGTACCAGGAGTTCTTGATACAAAGGTCTTTGATGAAGTTCTTCAAGTTAGTTATGAAGATTCGGTAGAGACGTCAAGAGCATTAGCAAATAAAGAGGGACTTTTAGTAGGTATTTCAAGCGGAGCAAATGTATATGCTTCAAAACTTATTGCTTCAAGACCTGAGTTTAAGGGTAAAGTCACTGTAACTATTCTTTGTGATACAGGTGAAAGATATTTGAGTAGCGGACTATACGAATAAAACGTGAGGGGTCATTACCCCTCTTATAAAACTTTTTTTTAAAATAACCTATTGATTTTTAAAAGTTCTAGCAGTTCATTTTCAGAAATAGTCTCTTTTTGTGTTTTGGAGTATATAGCTATTAGATAGATAGTGTTGTGTTCACTTACAACATAGTATATGGTTCTAAAACCTCCACTTTTTCCTGTTGGTACAGAAGAGTTTGCAACTCTAATCTTATAACAATTATGTTGTAGTTGTATCCCTGCATGTGGATTATTTTGCAGTTTTATAGTTAACTCTTGTATGTCATTTTTTACATTTCTATATTTTTTATATAGATTTTTAAAATTTTTCTTGAAACTATCTAGTGGCTTTACCTTATATTTCATCTAAAAAATCATCAAGTGTTTCTAATTTGTCAGCTTTTTTGGGGTCATCTAAAATATTTTTTAGTTGTCTGCAACCTACATCAAAATCATTATAAAACTCTTGGATTTCTTGATTTTCTAGATATGATTTGATAGATTCAATAATAATATCTGTTCTATTTAATTCATATTTTTGTGTAAACTCATCTATCTGCTCCACTAAATACACAGGTAGTCTAAGCCCAACTTGCTGTTTTTGTAACTGTGCTAAAGAGTGCATGATAAAATCCTTTTCATAAATATATCATTAATTATATAATATTTATATACATAAGTCAAACAAACTATATAATAATTTCATCTAGGTTTAAATTTTAGAGTTATTGCTTGAGTTTTAACCCCTCTTCTCAAATCTTCGACTTAAAACATACCCTACAATCAAAAGAGTAATTGTTATGAGATATATAAAATTATAACTTGATACAAACTGCAATAAAACACCACCAAGTATAGGAAAAAATAGTCCAAAAGAGGTCAATGTTGTCTGCAATGCAGTATATGTTGGTCTTTTTTCTTCTGGTGCTATCTCAATAACAAGATTCATACCAGCTATACTAAACCCATCTATTGAAATACCAAAAAGTAAAAATATAAGAGCATAACTATAGACGTCATTAGCAAATAAAGCTACAACGAAAGATAAAATAGCAAAAACAAAACTAAGTGAAAGCATCTTTTCATAGTCATGTATTTTTCTCCAAAAGAATGTGCTTCCTAGTATACTTCCTATCATCTGAACGATGATAAATCCACCAAGCATCCAACCAGTGAGTCTAAAAGAGTTATTAGCATTTAAAATCACAAAAGGCATTGATAAAAAGTAGCTATACCCTAAAAAAATAACTACTATCTGCTGTTTTAATCTACGATCATTTTTTAAAATTTTAATTGAGTTTTTCATAAACTCTTTAAAACTCTTCTCTTTAACAGATACATTCTGTTTTTCTGGTTCATCCATAGAGACAAAGGCACTAAAACCTATGAGCATAAAAAAGCTACTTATCATAAACAGACATGCGTAGTTTAATGGTGCTTGAAACTCTGAAAGTACATAACCTGCGACACCTCCGCTTATGATGGAAGCAATAGAACCCGCAACTTGTCTATTTGCCATTGTTTTACCACGGTATCTTTTACTAAACAGTTTTGCTTGAAGCTCTTTGAAGTAGATTGCTCCAAAACCAGCAGAAAAGGAGAAAGAAAAAAGTCCTAATCCAATAAAAAAGAGTGTTAATGACTTATTGGTATCCCCTATGAGAAATACACTTAGTCCTATCAAAAACCAACTAATAAACCGAAAGAAAAAAACTTTTTTTAGGTATGGCAAGACTCTTTTGTAAGCTTGTGCATGAAAAGCAGCGTAGAGTTGAACTACAATAGCTCCTCCACGAAGTAGTGAGGCAAATAGACCAACTATGATAACACTATCACTAAAATGATGTACCATTAGTGGTAGAATCGTTGAAGGCTCTGCTATGGTTATCGCTAAAGATATAAAAAAGGCGTGAGTTACATTTTTATAGTTATTTTTTGGATTATCAATTATATAAGGGCTTCTTTTATCAGCGATTTTGCTACCTCTCTTCCTTGGTTTACTATATGGTTTACATCTAAATCACCTAAAAGCTTTTTCTCTTCGTAATCATCTACCTTTACAACGGTATTTATCGGTTTTTTAAAAGAGCTTAACACTTCACATATACGTCTTAGTTTCTTTTCATTGCTTATGGCTACTATCACAGCTTTACATGACTTGACACCGTTTTGAACCAAGATACTTTTCATAGCTGCATTACCAAAAAATACAGGCTCATTTCTATCTTGTCCTAACTTTACAAAGTTTATATCATGTTCAATAACAAGGTACTTAATGTCCATTTTTTTAAGACGATAAACTATCTCTTGACCTAACTTTCCATAACCACACACTATGATATGGTCACTCAATCCAGAAGAGCAAATTATATGTTCCGTTTTCCTCTCTTTAACAAGTAAATCAGCTATTGATTTTATATTTTTTAGTATAAATGGAGTTATTATCATAGAAAGAGCCACCATAACTATAAGAATTTGATTTGTAACTGGGTCGAGAAGTGAACTTGAACTAGCCAATGCAAAAACTGCCAAAGAAAACTCACCTACTTGCGATATTGATAGAGCTGATTTTAATGAAATTCTTTTGTTTACTGAAGTTGAAAGTAGTATAAAAATAACTATAGATTTTATAATCATAACTGCCACTAAAAGAGCTATAATTTCTAAAAAATAATTTTGAATTATAGAAATATCTATTTGCATACCAATTGTTATAAAAAACAGACCCAACAGAATATCTCTAAAAGGAATCAAATCAGCCTCAACTTGATGCTTATACTTGGTCTCAGATATCATCATACCAGCTACAAAAGCTCCTAAAGAGTAAGTAAAACCAAAAGCATGTGCTAAGTAAGATGCTCCCATAACTATAAGCAATATAGAAGCTATAAATATCTCTTCACTCTCACTAGACACTACTTTTGCAAAAAATGGATTTAACAAATATTTTCCAACTAAAAACAGTAAACTAAGTACGACTATGGCACTTAGTAAAGTTTCAACAAGCAAAGATGATACAGAACTTCCTGAAGCAGTAAATATATTTATCATAAGTAAAAGTGGTATAACAGCAATATCTTGAAAAAGCAATATACCTAATACTTTTCTTCCATATATTGTATGTATATCACCATTATCATTTAAGATTTTTAGAACAATTGCAGTAGAAGAGAGAGCAAAAGCAAAACCTATGATGATGGAACTTTTTTGTTCTATATCAAAAATATACTCTGCAATTAGAGAGAATATTCCTCCTGTTATCATGACCTGAACTAAGCCATTGAAAAAAACCTCTTTTTTCATGCTCTTTAAATGGTTTATTGAAAATTCAAGTCCTATAGTAAATATCAAAAATACTATACCAAATTCTGCTACATGGTCTAACTCTACATTTGTACGCAATGCAAAAATATATGAAATAAGAGTTCCAGTAAAAATATAACCTATAATTGTTGGTACATGAAAACGTCTCAAAAGTAGATTTAAGAATGTCGCTATCATAGTTGCTGTTAGTATAATGACAAGCAAATTTTCCATAAAGTTATTCTCCGAAGAGGATTATTTCGTAAGTGTTTTGTCTTCTTACAAGAGAGTTGCTAGTTCTTTGACCACCTTTTAGGGTGTTTATCTCTTCTCTTAATTCATCTATAATAGACTCATACTCATCTAGTTTTTCTTTAAGCTGCATAACAACATCAACACCAGCAAGATTTACACCTAAATCTCTAGTAAGTCGTAGTATCATTTTAATTCTATCTATGTTTCTTTGAGAATAAAGACGCATTTTCCCATCAGTACGTGAAGGCATAACAAGCCCTTCTCTCTCATATTGGCGAAGAGTCTGTGGATGAATAGTTAAAACTTTTGCTACAACACTTATAAGGTAAACTGGTTCATCATAACTATGCATAATTATGCTCCTTCAGGAAGTTTTTCTTCCATAAGTTTTACTAATTCTTCATCTAAATCTTCAACGCTAGGGATTATAATGTTTGCTTTTAAATATAAATCGCCTTTTGTCCCAGCTTTACGGTTCATAGAGCCATACTCTTTAACTCTAAATTTTTGGTTATTTTTAGTTCCTGCTTTTACTTTTAAAGTTATCTCTTTATATAGTGTTTCTACTTTTACTTTACCACCAAAAAGAGCTGATTTCAGAGGAATATCTATGTGTTTTATAAGATCACTCCCTGTTCTTTCATACTCAGGAGATTCACTAACTTCAACGCTGAGTATCATGTCACCACGTTGTCCTTGGTAACTCTTTCCTTTACTTCTAATACGAAGTTTTTCACCATCTTTAATGCCTGCTGGTACTTTTACATCAAAACTTTCACCACCGTAGCTAACAGTATGCTTACCACCAAGAACTGCGACATTAAAAGGTATGGTTATTCTGGCACTAACGTCTAAGTCCGGTTCGCCAAAACCACCACCAAAACCACCACCAAAACCACCTTGGCTAAAGCCTCCAAAGCCACCATTCATACCACCACCGCCACCACCAAACATACTTCTTAGTATATCATCTAAGTTTGCACCACCACCTTGCCCTTGAGCAAAGTCATGGAAATTTTGACCACCAAACATGCTATCACCATGCTGATCATATTGTGATTTTTTAGATTTGTCACTTAGTATTTCATAAGCTGCATTTATCTCTTTAAACTTATCTTCTGCTTCTGCTTCTTTGTTGATATCTGGATGATATTTTCTTGCCAATCTTCTATATGCTTTTTTTATCTCATCAGCACTAGCCCCTTGAGAAACTCCCAAAGTATCGTATAAACTCTTACTCATCCATTCTTACCTTTTAGTTAATATTGTATTTATTTTAGCATAAAAGTTTAGTCTAAGTCAATCAACCTTTATGATTGTTTACCATATATTAACTTCACTTTATTATACTTACAGTATTAAAAATCAGAGGAGATATTATGAAAAAAGCAATTTTACTTTCAACAATGACTGCTGTAGCTCTTGTAGCCGGCAATATAAATATAGAAAATATGCCAAACAATCCAGAGAGAATCTACCCATCGAACGAAAAAATTATTCTCTCTTACAATAACTCAATTAAAGAGATAAAAAAGAGCGTTGTAAACATTTCTACAACTAAAATGGTAGACCAAAGCAATCAACTAAATCAGATGTTAAACAATCCACTTTTTAAAGATTTTTTTGGACAAGCATTTCCAAATGTTGAACCACAAAAACGAAAAACTCACTCTCTAGGATCTGGTGTTATCATTTCTCAAAATGGATACATAGTTACAAATAACCATGTTGTAGAGGGGGCTGATGAAATCATAGTCACTCTTATAGGTCAAGACAAAGAGTACACAGCAAAGGTAATAGGGCTTGACCCTAAAACAGATTTGGCTGTTATAAAAATAGAAGCTAGTAAACTAGAAGCTGCTAAGTTTGGAAATTCTGAAAATCTTAAAGAAGGAGATTTGGTATTTGCTATAGGGAATCCTTTTGGAATTGGTGGATCAGTCACTCAAGGCATTATCTCAGCACTAAACAAAAGCGGAATCGGATTAAACCAGTATGAAAACTTTATACAAACAGACGCTTCAATCAACCCAGGTAACTCAGGTGGTGCTTTAGTAGATAGCCGTGGTGCTCTAATAGGGATTAACAGTGCTATTCTTTCAAGAAGTGGAGGAAACAATGGTATAGGTTTTGCAATTCCATCAAAAATGGTAGCAAACATAGCTGTTTCACTCATCGAAGATGGCAGAATAGACAGAGGCTACATTGGTGTATCTATTTCAGACCTTACGAATGAGCTTAAAGAAGTTTACACAAGTAAAGGTGGAGCATTTATTTTAAATGTTGAGAAAAATTCACCAGCGTCAATAGCAGGCTTAAAACTTGGTGATTTAATTGTTGAAATAGATGGAAAGACTATTAAAAATGCAAATGATTTGAAAACTATTGTAGGAAATAAAACACCTGGTAAAACTATAAAAATCAAATACGAGAGAGATAGTAAAATCAAAAGTACAAACATAGTTTTAGCGAATATGGACCAAAGTCTAAATCCAGCTACAAAAATGGCATATATACAAGGTTTAAATCTTGAAGAACTTACAGATAAAGTAAGAGCAAGATACCAAATACCAAACCATATAAAAGGCGTGTTCGTTTCAGGAGTCAAAACGGGTTCACATGCACATAAACTTGGTTTTATGCCTGGTGATATTATAGTGCAAGTTGACCAAATGAGTATTGAAAACTTTGATGATGTAGAAAAAGCATTAGAAGGTAAAAAGAAAAAGATAGTGTTTGTAAACAGAAATGGATACCATAAACCAATCGTTATAAAGTAAATGCTATAATCCTCTATCTTTTAAGGAGTCTATAATATGACAAATATCTTGATGATAGAGGATGACCTCGAACTAGCAGAGATTTTAACAGAATATTTAGAGCAATTTGATATACAAGTAACTACAGCTGAAGACCCTTTCATAGGACTTTCAACTCTAAGTATGCAAGATTTTGATTTGATTATATTAGATTTGACTCTTCCTGGGATTGATGGGCTTGATGTATGTAAAGAGATAAGAAAAAAGCACTCAACACCTATCATAATCTCATCTGCTCGTCATGACATCACAGATAAAGTAACAGCGTTAGACAATGGAGCAGATGACTACTTACCAAAACCTTACAATCCAATGGAACTTCAAGCAAGAATAAAAAGTCTTTTAAGACGAAATCAACAGACAAATAACTCAAGTGGGGAGATACAAGCTCCAGAAAAACAACAAGAGTTAATAGTTTTTGAGAATTCAATGAGTATAGAATTTTTAGGAAATGAGCTCAGTTTAACAAGAGCAGAGTATGGAATACTAAGCTATCTTATTAAAAAAGATGGTGGTGTAGTCTCAAGAGAAGAGCTAATATACAATGTTGATTCTATTAGCGAAGATACATCAAATAAAAGTATAGATGTAATTATTGGAAGAATTAGACATAAACTAAATGAAAATTCAAAAGAACCAAAATATATACAATCAGTTCGTGGAATAGGATATAAATTTTTAAAATGAAATTTAATATAACAAGATCTTCTATATTTTTTAGCATCACTTTTGCTTTTTTACTCTCTTTGATAAGTGTTTTTTTAGCAGCCATGTTTCTTTTAGAATATGATAAACAAGAGTATACTGATAAACTCAATAAAAAATACTCTATTATTGCACGTGCTACACTTTTCCACCTTAACAACTTTATTGATGAAACAGAATTACAACAACAAATTCAAGATTATAGCATGAGAAAAATAAATAATAATAAAATAAAAGACTACATTATAGAACAATCTGAAGTGATACAAAAAATAGAAAACAAAATTGGAAATAGTACAATACTAAAGTACAAAAAATATCACTACCTTCTTATAGAACACGAAAACACTGCTCAACTCTTTAAAGATGAAGATTACCAACCTCATAGATATGATGTTATAAAAATCATATTTGGTTTCATATTTGCCATCATAATCCTTTCATATATAATGACTATTAGAAAAATCAAACCTCTAAGACGACTAAAAAGGCAAATGGATAAATTTGGTAAGGGAAGTTTGGACATAGACTGCAAGAGAGAGGGAGAAGATGAAATTTCCCAAGTATCAAACTCTTTTCAGCATGCAGTTGAACAAATTAAAAAACTAAATAGTTCAAGACAACTATTTTTAAGAAATATAATGCATGAACTTAAAACCCCTATAACAAAAGGTCGTATAACTGCTGAGATGATACCTAGTGGTAAACAAAAAGATAGACTTATAAGTGTTTTTGAAAAACTTGAACTTTTAATTAATGAATTTGCCTCCATAGAGCAGATAACATCTGGAGAAGGCATACAAAATATAAGACCAGCAAGGCTAATTGATATCATAGATGAATCTATCGACCTTGCTATGGTTCCTTCTAAAACACTTAAACTAGAAATTGATGCCTCTTTGATATTGAATGTAGATTTTAGGCTGTTTACAACTGCTATCAAAAACTTAATTGACAATGGCATAAAATACTCAATAGACAATTTTGTCATTATTACTGCAACTAAAGAAAGAATCTCATTTATAAGTAAAGGCAGTCCTCTTGAACACCCACTAGAGCACTATATTCAACCATTTATCCAAGAAAAAAACTCTCATCAAAGCTTTGGTCTTGGGTTATATATAGTAGATAATATAGTAAAAGCACATAATCTTGACTTCAAATATCGTCATAAAGATGGATTAAACTATTTTTGTTTTGAAAAAATAGAGAGTTTATTGTAGAATATAAAAATTCAAGGAGATACAATGTCAAGTATAACTTTTGCAAAAAAGATTTAATTTCACTAGTAGATCATCATATAGCACTACTAGAGAGATTTGGGATTACCGATGAAGCTCCATTTTCTATTGTCTATTTTTCATTAGAGAATAAAGAAGAAGTAGATAGTATTGAGATTTTTCAAAAAATACTAAGACAAACTGATGCTCTTTTTCAAGTACAAAATAGTTTTATTGTTATGCTTCCAGGGACTGATTGGAACGGGGCAACTGAACTACTTTCAGGAATACAAGACTTTTTAGACCAAAGTGCTCAAGACAACATTGTAAGTTTTCCTGAAAATGGTAAAAATGCAAAAATTCTTCTTAGAAAACTTCAAGATTTAATAGAAGATAATTGCGAAAATATTATTAAACTAGTTTAACTACTCATTCCTGAGAGTATCTAAGACATCAACTTGTGTAGCTTTATGTGCTGGATAAAAAGCAGATAGAGCTACAATCACAGCTGCACCAACTACTATCATGCTAAAATCTATTACAGACAACTCTAATGGTAATTTTGAAGAGCCATAAACGTCAGCAGGTAAACTAATCAAATCAAATGTACCTAAAAGATAAATAGATAAAAATCCAAGAGCTATACCAAAAATCATACCACTACCACCTATGATAACTCCTAGGTATAAAAATGCTTTTTTAATCTCATCTTTATAAACGCCAAGAGAAAGAAGCAGTGCTATCTCTTTTCTTCTACTCATAACAGTCATCAAAAGTGAGCTTATAATGTTTAAAGAAGCTATGAGGATTATAAGCATTAGAACTATAAAAAGAGCACGTTTTTCAAGGGCAAGAGCAGAGAAAAAATTTCCATTCATTTGCCACCAACCTACTACACTAAGGTAATCTGGAATTATCCCTTTAATGAGTTCTATATCTTCAAAGGGTTTATCACTATATATATGTATACCATCATAAGTGCCAGTTTTGTATCTTAGTATTTTCGAGAGTCCCTCAATAGTTGTATACATGTAGAGCTTATCGTATGCAATAAGCCCTGATTCAAAATTTGCTTTATAGGTAAATCTTTTCATCTTTGGTATCAATGAGAGACCACCTGGATCGCTTTGAGTAAAAACTATAATAAGCTTGTCTTGCATCTCAAGATAATAGTTATCCTTTATTTGTTTTCCTACTACAATATCAAATTTACCTATTTTTTCGTCACCAATACCCTCTTTTAGTACACTATTAATCTCTTTTTCTTTCTCAAAATCCACACCAAAAAGCATGCCACCCTCTAGTTTTTTCCCTCTTTTTGTTATAACTTGAGAAGAGAGATATGGGCTAATTTTTAATTCTGGAAATTTTTGTGAGAGTAAGTTTACATCATCATCGCTTATCATTTTAAAACTATTTGGATGAATTGTTAGAGGATAGTTCATAGTAAAAAGCTTTCTCTCAAACTCTTTACTAAAACCATTCATTAAAGCCATAGATACCATAAGAACCATCAGTCCAATTGCAACCCCAAAAAAGGCTAAAAAAGCACTAACAGTTATAAAAGGTTGAGATTTATCATATCTCAAGTATTTTTTTACAAGATAACTACTTATACGCACTAGGCAAGAATACCTTTTTTAGGTCCACTCTTACCACAACACTGCTTGTACTTTTTACCACTTCCACAAGGGCAAGGATCATTTCTAGGTACTTTTTTCTCTACAAGTGGCTCACTAGCTATACTTGCATGTTCCAACTTCATACCCTCAGAACTCTCAGCTTCCATGCGAGCTATCATCTCAGCCATAGCTTGTTGCTCTTGCTCCTGTTTTTCATCTCTAAGTTGAACAAGTTGAAGAGTTTTGATGCTCTCAAATTTTATCTGCTCTACAAGTTCCATAAAAAGATTGTAACTCTCTTTTTTGTACTCTGTTAGTGGGTCTTTTTGATTATATCCACGAAGTCCTATACCAGTTTTAAGTATATCCATCTGGTAAAGATGATCTCTCCATGCTTTATCCACTACTTGTAAGTAAAGAATTCTTTCAATCTCATGACGTTGATCATCATCTACAACAGACATTTTTTTATCAAATGCATCTTTCAAAGTTTTCTCTACATGTAAAGTCAATTCATTGAAATCTAACTCTTTTAATACTTTAAGACTAAACTCTTCTTGCATTTCAGCTTTTAAAAATGCAATAAGACCATCCAAATTAAACTCTTCTTTTACACTTCCTTCATAAATCTCTGCACGAAACAGAACATTTTGAACATACTGAGCTCTTGCTTCATCAAGTTTTGTATCTATATCATACTCTTTGTCTAGAAGATTATTTCTAAAGTTATATATACTAAGTCTCTGCTTGTTTGCAACATCATCATACTCTAAAAGGTGTTTTCTAGATTCAAAGTGCATTTGCTCAACTTTTTTCTGAGCATTTTCAACAGCACGAGTTACCATACCTGATTCTATATGCTCACCCTCTTCGATGCCAAGTCTGTCCATAATAGAACGAATTTTATCACTACCAAAAATACGAAGCAGGTTATCTTCAAGACTTAAGAAAAATCTACTCTCACCAGGATCACCTTGACGTCCTGAACGTCCACGAAGTTGGTTGTCTATACGACGACTTTCATGTCTCTCAGTTGAGATTATATAAAGTCCACCAAGTGCTTTTACCTCATCACTTAGTTTGATGTCAACACCACGTCCAGCCATGTTTGTTGCAATTGTTACTGCACCTTTTGTTCCAGCATCAAGGACTATCTGTGCTTCTTTTTCATGGTTTTTTGCATTTAAAACATTGTGAGGGACTTTATCTGCTTTTAAAAGACTATGCAGAAGTTCACTCTTCTCAATAGAAGCAGTACCAACAAGAACAGGTTGTCCTTTTTTATGGCGCTTTTTAATATCTATGATTACAGCTTCAAATTTCTCTTTTTCAGTTTTATATATAAGGTCATTCTTGTCATCTCTTATCATTGGTAAGTTTGTAGGAATTGAGATAACATCTAGGCTATATATTTGAGCAAACTCTGTTGCTTCAGTTTGAGCAGTTCCAGTCATACCTGCTAGTTTTTTATACTGTCTAAAGTAGTTTTGGAAAGTGATATCTGCTAGAGTCTGTGACTCCTCTTTAATCTCTACTTTTTCTTTTGCTTCAAGTGCTTGATGAAGACCTTCACTAAATCTTCTTCCTTCACTAAGACGTCCTGTGAACTCATCAACTATAACTATCTCACCCTCTTTAACAACATAATCAACATCTATCTCAAAAAGATATCTAGCTTTTAAAGCTTGGTCAAGATGATGTGCAAGAATCGCATTTTCCATACTATAAAGGTTATCAACTTCAAAAAGCTCTTCTGCTCTTGTATTACCTTCTTCAGTTAAAGATACTGTTCTGTTTTTTTCATCGAGTTTAAAATCTTCATCTTGTTTTAGTTTTTGTGCTACTCCATCAGCAATCTTATAGCCTTCCAGAGTTCTATCAGTCGGACCAGAGATGATAAGAGGAGTTCTTGCTTCATCTATCAAAATAGAGTCAACTTCATCTACTATAACAAAGTTATGATTTCTCTGCATCTTTTCACTTGAAGAGTAACGCATATTGTCACGTAAGAAGTCAAAACCATATTCGTTGTTTGTTCCATAAGTTATATCGCAGTCGTATTGTGCTTTTCTCTCTTCTTCAGTATCTGCGGTAATTATTCCTACACTAAGTCCTAAAAAATTATATATAGCAGACATTTCATTAGCATCACGACGAGCAAGATAATCATTTACTGTTACTACATGCACACCTTTTCCGCTCATAGCATTGAGTATGACAGGAAGCGTTGCAACAAGAGTTTTACCCTCACCAGTCTTCATCTCAGCAATATCACCTTGATGTAGAACCATACCACCTATGAGCTGAACATCAAAGATTCTCATACCAGTTGCTCTTTTACCAGTCTCTCTAATTATGGCAAATACATCATTTTGTATCTCTTCTAAAGTTTTTGTCTCTTTTTGTATCTCATCTTTAAAGCTATTAAACGCAGACTTTAACTCATCGTCACTCATTTTCTCATAAGTTGCTTCAAGAGCATTTATCTGATTTACACGACCTCTATATTTTTTAACTATTCTGTCGTTTTGTGTTCCAAAAATCTTATTTACTATGCCTAACATACTTTGACCATCCTATACATTTCGTTTTTAAAGCACTGAGTTTATCATACTTTTACTATTATTTTGATAAAACTACGTTATAAAAACTTTTTAGGACAGATAATGAAACTTTTTACCACATTTTTACTTACATGTAGCGTTTTAATCGCTGGAGCATTTGACTTTGATACCATCAGTAGTGATTTTAAACAGACCATTACAAATGAAGAGAATTCAAAGATAGTTTACAAAGGAAGTTTTTATGCAACAACAAAAGCAAAAGCTCTTTGGGTATATAAAAGCCCTATTGATAAAAAAATATACTTTTCTCAAAATCAAGTAGTCATAGTTGAGCCAGAATTAGAACAAGTCATCATTACAAACTTACAAAACACACCAAATTTAACTGAAATTTTAAAAAGTGCAAAAAGTGTAAGGGGGGATATTTATGAAACTACCTATGAAGATACAAAGTATGTTATACATGTAAAAAATGGAAAAATAGAACTTATTTCCTACAGTGATAAACTAGAAAATAGAGTTACAATAGAACTTTTTAATCAAAATATAAACACTTTTTTAGATGATTCTCTGTTTAAAGCAAATATTCCTGATGGATTTGATATAGTTACGCAATAGTCTTTTTAGGTTCACTATAAAAATAGCCTTGTGAATACTCTATACCTAACGATTGTACTTTTTTAGCTACTTCTTCATTATGAACATACTCAGCTATACATGGTATGTTATTCTTCTTTGCAAACAGTACTATTGATTCCACAATATCTTGACTTTTTTATCAGTATCTATATTTTTTATATATTTAGCATCAAGTTTGAGATAATCTATATCCAAATCAAGCAATCTTTCAAAATTAGAATATTGAGTACCAAAATCGTCAATAGCTATTTTATATCCTGCTTTTTTTATGTAGGTTAACTGTTTGAGATGATTTTTACCAGAATCTGAACTTATATTTTCTAGTATTTCTAAAGTGACTCTATTAGGATTTATTGAAAACTCTTTTGATTTTTCATTTAAATACTCTAACAAGAAATTATGATCTAAATCTTCTTCTGTAATGTTAATAGAAAAATTATAATTATAGTTTGACATAATTTTAAAGGTATCATTGTATGCAAGAAAGTTTAACTCTTTTTCTTTTGAGTTATCTTTTAAAATTATATCTATCAGTTTTTGTGCATATTCAATAAGAGAAGTGTTAAAATTACCATCAGATATATTTTTATCATAACGATTTTATTATTTTTAAATTTTACAGAAGTGTCTGTTATATAAAACTGTAATAAAATATAAATTTTATCTATTTTATCTTGATATTCAAGT
Organism: Sulfurospirillum arcachonense; assembly: GCA_015662785.1. Lineage (GTDB taxonomy): Bacteria > Campylobacterota > Campylobacteria > Campylobacterales > Sulfurospirillaceae > Sulfurospirillum_A > Sulfurospirillum_A arcachonense_A. Next base: position 18,518 of record DQTM01000132.1, read on the forward strand.
TCAGAGGTAAGGCGATTCAGTGCTTTTTTTGAAACTTATACAAAGATTCATATTTTGAAATATGCACTAATTTCCCCTTTTTATTTGCTACAACAGCCCTCTTTTTTCATCGCTTGAATTATATCATAAGTAGATGATTCTTTCTTGATATTTAGCTTCTGTATATAAACAAAATCAATATCTATGCCATATTTATCACTTGTGTAGTTGATTATAGCTTGTTTTAATCCCTCTTTACCTTTTGAAGTAAGTAGATTCTCCGCATAAAAACTTCCAATAACTACATTGAGTGCATCTATGATTTTAAAATCATACACTTCAACATCACGTCCTTCAAAAATCATAGAAGTTTCAAGTTGTACAGGATTTTTTGAGAATTTACTAAAAAGACTAACTTCAAACTCGCTTACATGTAGAGTCTCTTCAGCTTGTAGTAGGAGTACACTTAATAGTAATAAAGATAGTATTTTACGCATTAGAATCCAAAATTGATACCCCAAGGGCTCCTAATCTTTTATCTATCATCTCTACAGCTTTATTAATAGTTTCATAGCTAATATCTGGCAACTTTCCACCCCACATATTTTCTGCCTCTTTTAGGTTTACCTTCATAGCCAATATCTGCCAAGCTAAGTACTCTTGCTTGTTGATATGATTGGGTTTTAGATTCACTAATGATTTGCATTTGATACTCAATCAAGTACTGATTTGTAATATCTTTAGCTGTCAAATCTTTAGTGTCTTCAAGTCTCTTTTGGACACTTTTTGTCACGTCTTGGTATGCATTTGATGCAAACGAAGTATCTATGTTCATAGTTTCCCCTTTATCTACATGTATATCGTCAAAACAATGTATCTTCTTCAATCCTATCTACTTTTGTATTTTCATAAAATTCTCTTACTTTTGGTGAAACCTGTATACAGCGTCCTAAATGATTTGGAAAATTTTGATAACTATAATCTAAAAGAAGTTTTTTTGGGTCTTTTGCTCTACTTATTGCTACATAGAATTGGCTTTTTTCAAAGATGTTATCTATGTTACAAACAAGAGAATCTATACTCATACCTTGTGATTTGTGTATAGTTATCGCATAAGCAAGTTTAAGTGGAAACTGCTCTAGCGTAACTAAAGGCTTCTCTTCAATCTTATCATTTAGTGTTATACTCTCACTCAAAGTGTACTCTGCTCTTTTTACTTTTACTACTTTACCATTGGCTTTTTCAACTACAACTTCTTCTTCATCAAGTTTAATTACTTCGCCTCTCTCACCGTTATAGTATGAACCCCATTTATTTGTACAAAAAAGCACACTAGCTCCGACTTTTAACGTAAGTTCTGCTGGAACTGGTAAGCTCTTTTTCCACGTCTCAATCCTCTTTACATGTAAAGAAGGAAAATGTACTTTCTCTTTTGCTTTTAATACAATAGGTTCACTCTTTAACTCTTCAAGTCTTTCAAGATTGACTATGTCAGCTTCTCTATTTCTACCATAGAGTATAGTTGGACTTTCATCCTTTA
>DQTM01000115.1 GCA_015662785.1 Sulfurospirillum arcachonense
AATCAATTTATACAAAAACTTAAAAAATTAGATATGTTAATCCCAATTTGTCCAGAAGTAGAAGGTGGTTTACCAACTCCAAGAGTTCCAGTTGAAATTATAGACAATAAAGCCATAGATAAAGAGGGAAATGATAGAACAAAAAACTTTTTTTTAGGAGCTAAAAAAACTTGTCAATTAGCACTAAAAAATGACGTAAAAATAGCCATAATGAAGGCTAAAAGTCCATCATGTGGTAAGGGTAAAATCTACGATGGAACATTTAGTAAAAAGCTTGTTGATGCCAATGGTGCCGCAGTTATAGCACTTGAAGAGATTGGGATTGAAGTTTTTAGTGAAGACGATTTAAAAAAATTAGAAAAGATTTTAGATATATAGGACAAAAAGAGTCTCATTTACTTTCTGTTTAAAAATGGTTAAAAGAGTGTTTAAGTAAAAACTATATACTTTTATTACCAAGACAAAAACCTCCTTTTTGTAGATAGAACTTATAAATTTTATAAAATAGCGCTCTGGTTGCCCGCCTTGAGCGCTTTTTTTGCCTTTTTTTTCAGTACAATATCTATTTCCCAAATTATGCAATAGAAATCACTAAACTAACATTTATCATTGCACCTATGGTGTTTATAAAAAATCATCACCTAGCCTAATGGTTAAGCTCAAATTTTTCATAAACACCATAGGTGCAAGCATAAGCACTATTTTAGCAATTCTATTGCATAATTTGGGAATGAAAAAACTTATCTTAATACTCATAATATCATTACATGTAAATGCCTCAACGCTTCATATGTCAATCTCAGCAAGCCCAAGCAGGGTAAACCCTATACTTTCAACTGATTCAGTAAGTTCACAAATAACAAGATGGATATTTAATGCTCTTATCACTTACGACAAAGATGCAAATATAAAGATGGAGTTAGCTAAAAGTTATAAGTTTTTAGATGATACTACTTTAGAGTTTGAAATTAGAGATGATATTTTTTGGAGTGATGGAAAACCATTTAGTGCAAAAGATGTGCTTTTTACCTATGAAACTATAATCTCACCTAAAATTTATACTCCATACTCTTCAAGCTTTAGGCACATTGAGTCTGTGAAGATGATAAATGACTATAAAATAGTAGTAAAGTACAAATACCCTTATTTCAAAGCACTTGAAACATGGATGATGGAGATATTACCTAAGCATATTTTAGAAAATGAAAAAGATTTAATGACTTCTAAATTTAATCAATCTCCAATAGGTACAGGACCGTATACTCTAAAAAAGTTCTCTATCTCCAATGATATAGTCATAAATGCAAATCCTAAACACTTTGTTCATAAACCTAATATAGATAAGATGATTTTTCATTTTTTACCAGATAGTTCGGCAGAGTTTTTGATGCTAAAATCAAAAAAATTGGATGTTGGTAGTCTGAATCCTTTACAACTTGAGCGTCAAATAGATGAAAAGTTTAGAAAAGACTTTAGTATATATGAAGATTTGGCACACTCTTACTCTTATGTTGGTTTAAATCTTACTCATGATAAGTTTAAAGACAAAAGAGTTAGGCAAGCACTTAGTTTAGCGATAGACAGAGATGAGTTGGTAGATATACTCTATTTTGGTCATGGACAAGTTTGCAATGGTCCTTTTATGCCTGGAACAGGTGCTTACAATAAAGATGTAAAAGCACCTAAACAAGATATACAAAAAGCAAAAAAACTTTTAAAAGAAGTGGGTTATGATGAGAATAACCCTTTTGAGTTTACTCTTATGACTAACACAGGAAGCTCTAGAGGTTATGCAGCAGAGATTTTGCAACATCAACTAAAAAAAGCAGGAGTTATAGTGCACCTAAGAGTTATGGAGTGGCAAGCTTTTTTAAATACCGTTGTACTTCCTAGAAATTTTGAAGCAGTTTTGATGGGATGGAGCTTGGGATTAAAACCTGATGCTTATAGCATTTGGCATAGTGAATCAAGTAAAAAAGGTGGATTTAACTTTGTAAGTTATAAGAATGACAGAGTAGACGCTCTTATAAAACAAGCAGAAAAGGTAATAGATCAAGAAAAGTTTGATAAAATTTATAGAAAAATTTTTAAAGAGATAACAGATGATAATGCCTATCTTTTTTTAGTTATTCCAAACTCTATTACTGTAGTCAATAAGAGTATAGAGCCTGTGACTCCATCCATTATAGGGGTGATGCACAATGCAATTGATTGGATTAAGAAGCCTTAATCTAAAATTATGTTAAAATGACAAAATTATTAAATTATAAGGGTAAATTATGAAAAATATAGTAGTTTTACTAGCGGTCTTAGTATCTTTTTCTTTTGGGCAGAGTATATATAAAAAAGTAGATGATGCAACAAACTCTGGAGTAACAGAAGGATCAGCTGTTGTTGAAGAAAATCGTCCAGCAGCTTTTATTATAAAACATGCAAAAGATGAAGTTGTTTTTAATGAAGCGGGTAAAGTTTTAGATGAAAATGGCAATATAAAATTAATTAGATTAGATGTGAAATTTGACTTTGATAAGTATGATATAAAAGATGAATATCAAGGTGAAATTAGCGAAGCTGCTAAGTTTTTGAAAAAACATAAAACATTAACAAGTACTATAGAGGGGCACACTGATTCAAAAGGTACTCATGAGTATAATCATAATTTATCTCAATTAAGAGCAAAAAAAGTAGCATTGGCATTAGCCTCAATGGGTATAAATGAAGATAGAATCATAACAAAAGGTTTTGGAGAAACTGTTCCAGTAGCTTCTAACGAAAGTGAAGAAGGAAGAGCACAAAACAGAAGAGTCGATATAAGTTTTAACAAATAATT
>DQTM01000112.1 GCA_015662785.1 Sulfurospirillum arcachonense
AGCAGTCTTGCACAAAACTTTTAATCACCATAGCTTAAGCTATGCCTCAAAAAAGGTTTTGCACAATCTTACTACTTCTAATTCCTCTGAGACTACAAGGGGTTATACAAGAAGTCTATTATAACTATATTGATTAAATTCTTAGATACCTTTTAAATCAATATATTATTCTTAAATAATTTATAATGTGTGAAAAAAGCACTTTTATTAAGATAAAAACATAGTCAGATTAAATCTTTTTTTATTTTCGTTTTATATTTTGTAGGTGTTCTTTATATGTTTTAGAAAAAACATGCTCACCTTTTTTTGACTTAACAAAATAGAGATAATTAGTTTTTTTAGGAAATATCGCTGCTAATATAGCTTCTTTGGAAATACTACTTACAGGATATGGTGGTAAACCTCTATTCTTATAGGTATTATACTTACTCTTATCTTCTTTTATCCTTTTGGGGGTGACTTTTATGTGAGAAAACTTCCCATAGTTTAGTGTCCCATCCATCTGGAGTTTCATTCTCTTTTTTAAACGGTTATATATAACTGATGAAACTAAAGGCATCTCTTTATTATTGGCAGCTTCTTTTTGTATGATTGAAGCTATTGTAAGGTATCTATACCAGCTACTCTTGTTGAATTTTCCAAAAATTTTCATTGATGTTTTTTCGTGATTTTTCCAAGCATAATTTATGAGATAAAGTACAAGATGTCGTTCTCCTATTCCCATAGGTATATGATATGTTTCTGGTATGATGAGCCCATCTCTAATAGGACTATATTTTATGTAGTATTTCATTAACTTTTTATAAGAGAGATTATACTGTTGAGAAATTTGATATAAAAAAACATCTATTGTTTCACCTGGAATTAGTGTTATATCATTAATTGCTGCTTTTGAATTTGCAAGTTTATATAAAAAGTCTCCTCGACTAAGTTTTGTTTCACCAATATCTATCCAACCAGATTGTGGTTGTCCTATAAAAAAAAGCATATATTTATCTACACTTGGTGATAAATAGAACTTTTGTTGTTCCAAATATGATATAATCTGACCAATTGAACCTTGTGGTATGTAAGTAACTTTAGTTGTATTCATAGGTTTTGATAAGTGAAACAAAAGAGAAAATATGATAATCAATGCAACATCACATACAATGAAAAATATTTGGAGATTCTTTTTATTCATTTTTCTTTTTATCACTCTTTTATTTGTTCTTTTAACGAATGGAATCAGGATAGAAAATCTTTCCCTTCCAAAAGTTAAAATTTCACAATTGTACATAAAATTAGATAAAAAGTTTATTGTCAATATTGATACAGTTGATATAGATATACAAAGTAATAAAAATAGCTCTATCGAAGAGCTTCACGATATTACAAATAAACTTCCATATTTGTACTCTCTTTTCAAATCCATATCAATTCAAAACCTTATTTTTGACAACAAAACTATACGCTTTTTATACAAAAATGAAATATTTTATGTTGATAGCGATTTTCTTACTATTGATGCAAAAATAAGAGACTGGGAAGATTCTATAGAAGTTGATATAAAACAGATGATTTTAAAAGATTTTCATTTAGAACTTAAAGGTAACCTTCAAGCAAAACTAAAAGAGAAACTGTTTGATTTTAGAGGAAATTTCACGACTTTTAATATAAATGGTGGAATTGAGCTTAGAGTCGATAAAAATGAACTCTACTATAGGCTCAACAGTAAAAAATTTAATTCACTAAAACCTTTTATGGATTTTCTCTCAAAAAAAGTAGAACTTGAACCTTTAATAGCTGCTTGGGTATATAAAAAAATAGTAGCAGATGAGTATCAGTTACATAACTTAGAGGGGAAATTTAACTTAGATACATTCAATTTTTATCCTAAACTCATGAAAGCAAAAGCAACTGGAAAAAATGCTGTAATCAAATTTGATGAAAATGCCCCTTCCGCACTAGTAAATGAAATGGATGTAATACTTAAAAATGACCAACTTATATTTGATGTTAAAAAAGCAGAGTATCAAGGGAAAGATGTATCAAATACAAAAGTTCATATATATCATCTTATGACAGTTGGAGCTGGTATTGTTGTAGACATCAATGCCAATACTATTTTAGATGACTCAATCCATGCAGTTCTTCATGCTTTTGATATAACAGTTCCTATAACTCAAACAGCAGGAACAACTGAAGCAAATGTAAAAATAGATATAAGGTTTTTACCATTTGGTGTGGAAAGTTACACCGGATACTTTAAAATAAACGATGCAAATTTAACACTCTCAGGCTTACCAATATACTCAAAAAGTGGTTACATAGAACTAGACAATGGCATGATTTATCTTAAAGATGTAAACCTAAAATATGATACTATTTTTGACATATATACATCAGGGGATCTCAATCTTACAAATGGATTTTACAAAAGTGACAACAAAATAAAATCTTTACATGTAAACTTTGATGAACTTGATCTTCTTCATGTTGAAGATTCTAATACAACTGCAACAATGCAAATAACAGAAAATGGAACTTCAATATACATAGATAGTTTTAAAACAAACCTAGAATTTCTTTCAGATAACAATCGAATAATAACAGAAAATTTAAACCTAATTTACCCATACTCAAAACTTATGAAAGATATAAATATCAAAGGTGGGACTCTGAAGATTGATACTCTTGATTTTAAAAACTATGATATAAAAGCTGTACTAAAAGATATGAATCTTCCACTAAGTCAAAATGGTGTACAACTAAAAAAGATAGACTTAGATATAAAAACAGATGGAAAAAATCTTGAACTAACTTCAACAGATGGAAAAATAAAAATAAGTAAAAAAGAAGAGTTGAAAATAGTTCTTAGAGATATAGATGTTACATTTGATTCTTCCAAATATGAAGAGTCAATTGATATAGACAAAGTAACTGCAATTGGAATAAATTCAAATATCATAGATACAAACTCAACACTTAAAATTCCAAGTAATCACTTTGTATACAAAATTGATGGCAAAAACATGACTTTTAACAGTAGGCTATTTGCACAAACAATATTTATGGAGCAAACAGATAAAACGCTTTACCTAACAAGCAAAAATTTAACAGATATGTTTATAAACACCTTACTAGGGAAAAAAGTTTTTGAAAATGGTTCTTTTGAACTACACATAGATGGGAACAATACAAAAAACTTAGATGGTACATTTATAGCAAAAAACACCACAATAAAAGGGATGACTTTTTACAACAATTTAATGGCTTTTATACATACTATACCTTCTCTAGTTACATTTAAAAATCCTGGTTTTAATGAAAAGGGCTATGAAATAACAAATGCTCTATTGGACTTTAAAAGAGATGGTGATATTTTAACAATCAATGAAATAGATATAAATGGAAAAAGTGCAGACATCACGGGAACTGGTACTATAAATCTAAAAACTGAGGAATTAAATATAACTTTGCAAATAAGTGTTTTCAAAAATTTAAGTTCCATAGTAAGTGTTATACCTATCGTTAACTATATTTTTCTTGGGAAAGATGGGAAAATGTATACTCACGTAAATATAAAAGGAACACTAGAAAATCCTAAAATCAAAACTAATGTCATTCAAGACACTGCACTCTCACCAATTGGTATTATTAAAAGAA
>DQTM01000211.1 GCA_015662785.1 Sulfurospirillum arcachonense
GAGAGGTCAAATTTATACAAAAATGGTATACGAGTACCACTCACTAAAAATGAAGCAAAACTTTTGAGAATTCTTGTAGATAACATAGATATACCAATGGAAAATATAAATTTATTTAATTTGATTTGGGATGATTTTGAGAAAGAGTATAATCCAAAAAGCATAAGAACACTCATATCAAAACTTAGAAAAAAACTTGAACCATCTCACTTAATTCACAATGTCTATGGTGGTACATATGTCTTGGTAATTAACAATGACACTTAACAAGATAAGAGAGTGTACTAAAAAATTCTCAGTTTTATATGTTGAAGATGATGTAAATATAAGAACTGCCATGAAAGAGTTGCTAAGCTTTTTTTTAAAAATGTAGATACTGCACATGATGGACATCATGCACTAGATATTTATAACAAAAATCTCCATGATATAATCATGACAGATATACAGATGCCAAAAATGGGTGATATAGAGATGCTGCAAACCATCAAAGAAGACAACCCAAACATACCTGTAGTAATCATATCTGCATTTGGCAAGGAAGAGTATGCAGATAAACTAAAAGATTTAGATATAGATATATATCTTTCAAAGCCTATCTCTCATGAAAATGCAAAACTTGCCTTTTATAACATTGCCAAAAAGATTTGAAAATATGGTTTTTTTAGAGCTAATGAAAAAAGGACACACAATCTATTATAGTGACAATTTAAACCTTTATATACCTGAAAAAAACTATGGAGTCCTATGTATTCCTTTTTTGCCACAAGAGATGATGAAACTAAGACTCCAAAAAATACTCTTACATGTAAAAGAATTAGAACTAAAAAAAATAGATATAGTAACCCTAGGAAATGAAGGAAAATTTTGGCTTAAAAATATAAAGTGCTCCATAATTCCTTTTTGGGATTGGGCGTTACAAGACTAATCAAAAAACTTTTTATCGTGAAGAGTTTTAATTACGCTCTCAACAGAATTTATGCTTTTTTCAAACTCTTGCTTTTCATTTGCATCTAATACAAATTCTATAATTTTTTCTCCGCCACCACTTCCAAGCATAATAGGGACACCGTTGAGTGAGCCTGTATAGTCATACTCGCCCTCCATAAGAGTAGAACATGAAAATATCTTTTTAGTATCTCTTAAAATCGCATCTATCATAATTGCTACGGATTTTCCAGGAGCTAAATAAGCTGAAGTACCCATATATTTGACTATCTCGGCACCAGCATGAATAGTTTTTCGTACTATCTCATCTACCTCTCCCTTTCTCAATAAATCATAAAGAGGGACTCCTGCAACTGTTGTAAATCTTGGTAATAGCACCATAGTATCTCCATGCCCACCAATAACACTTACTCTTATCTGACCTGCTCCATAACCAAGCTTCTCTTGAATAAAATGTGTCATCCTTGCTGCATCTAAGATACCAGCCATCCCCAAAACTCTCTGCTTAGGGAACCCTGACTCTTTCAGAGCTACATAGGTCATAACATCAAGTGGATTTGACACTACTATAATGATACTCTCTGGAGCATGAATTTTGATATTTGCTGATATCTCGCGTACAATCTCAGCATTTTTAATAAGTAAATCATCACGACTCATTCCCTCTTTTCTGGGCTGTCCCGCTGTTATAACTACAACTTTACTATCTTTTATGTCTTTATAACTCTCAGCCACTTTTACAACAGAATGGGAACGCATAGCAGCTGAAGCTTGATTCATATCTAGTGCTTCACCTCTTACTTTATCTATATTTCTTCCTAGTAAAACTACTTCATGAGCTAAACCTTGCATAGCAACTGAATATGCCACTACTCTTCCTACATTACCCACACCTATAACTGAAACTTTACTTTTAATGCTCATAATACACTCCTGTACATTAAATTTATATATTATTACTTATTTTTTATAAATCTTTTATAAAAATATCACCTTTTTTATTGTATTCTCTACTATAAAAGTGTATTATATACACACAAGGAGTGTGTGATGAAATATGATATTGTTGTTATTGGAAGTGGTATTGCAGGAATGAGAGCTGCAATTGAGGCAAAAGAGCTGGGTGCAAATGTAGCATTGATTACAAAAGCATCTCCTACTGCAAACAACTCTTTTATGGCAAAAGGTGGCATCAATGCAGCTCTTGGAAATATGAAAGATAAAGATAGTATTGTCGAACATGCCCATGAAACTTATAAAAGTTCTCTTGGTATTGGAAACAAAGAAGCTATCAGAATTTTTTGTGAACAAGCACCTACAGCCATTAGAGAACTATCTAAATATGGCGTCAACTTTGACAAACTAAAAAACGGAAAAGTTTCTCAGCGCTCATTTGGTGGTTCTAAGTATAAAAGAACAGTTCATGCTGCTGATGAAACTGGCTCTGCTATCATGAAAACTCTACATAATATTATCAAAGATTACAATATAGACATACTCAAAAATTATATGGCAATCAACCTAATAACTAAAAACAACATCATATCAGGAGTAACTTTGCTCGATGAAGTCAATAAAAAGGTTCTTGTTTGTGAAGCCAAAAGTCTCATACTAGCTAGTGGTGGTTTTGCCTCCTTATATAAAAATCATACTTCAAATGTCAGAGATGCAACAGGTGATGGAGTTGCCATGGGAATTCGTGCTGGATTGGAAGCTATGAACTTGGAGTTTGTTCAGTTCCATCCAACAGGACTAGAAGGATCAAACTTCCTTCTTAGTGAAGCAGCTCGAGGAGAAGGAGGAAAACTTGTAGATGAAAATGGTAACTCTTTTGTAGATGAGCTTAACACTAGAGATTTTGTAACTAGAGCCATATATAAAGAATTTACACATGGTAAAAAAGTCTACTTAGATCTAACACACTTACCAGAAGAGCTGATAAATGATAAACTAAGTGGTATAAAGAAAAGAGTAAAAACACTCAAAAAACTAGATGTTACCAAAGACTTCATACCTATCTCTCCAGTAGCTCACTATACTATGGGTGGCATTAAAACTGATACCATAGGTAGAACTTCAATAGATGGTCTTTTTATAGTAGGAGAAGCCGGAGACAATGGAGTAAATGGAGCAAACAGACTTGGAGGTAACTCACTTTCTCAAGGAGCAGTTTTCGGGAAAATAGCAGCTTATGAAGCAATAAAATTTGCAAATAAAGCAGGAAAATTTAATGGTGTAGATTATTATGAGATTATGAAAGACATAAACTATATAGAAGAGCTAAAAGAAGAATCTAAAAGAGTCAATGCAAATGAAATAAGAAACAAGATAGGCGAAATTCTATTTAAATATCTTGGTATCATACGAGATGAAGAAGGTATTAAAAAAGCTTATGAAGAACTTGTTTTGATAGAGGAAAAAATAAAAACTTCAAAAAATGGACAAACGACAACTATCAAAGCGATGATAGAGCTAAAAAATATACTTTTAGTAGCAAAAGCTGTTGCCATGTCTGCACTACTAAGAGAAGAGAGCAGAGGGGCGCACTTTAGAAGTGATTTTCCAGAAAAAGACCACAAGTTCAAAAAAGATACTCTTGTAACTATATCTGATATATCAGTTTAAAAACTTTCTTATTGTTATAGTATTACCTTTTTCATTGTAATAAAATCTATCAATAAGTTTTTTGATTATCATTATGCCTCTTCCGTTGAAGTGTTGTGGACTAATAGCTAATTTACGTAATGTCCTTATGTCAAAAACCTTTGCCACCATCTTCTATGACAGCTACCAAAATTTTTGAGTCTCCCTCCTCTTTTATAGCATAACTGACCACAATTTTTCTGTCTATAAATTTAATTTGTAACTCTTTGAGAAGATTATCATACTCCCCTTCTTCAATTAATCCACCTTTTTTACTTCTATCTATACCAAAAAACACCATGTTCTAAGGCATTCATCATCAACTCACTAAGCGCGAGAGATAACTCTGCCACTTCCTTTGGCTGTGCTCCATTTAAATTTACATACTCACCTATCTCAAAAATCAAACTATTTACCTCTTCAATATTTGGTTTAATAGATTTTGTTATAAATTTACAATGATGTTCTAATGTATCTATATAAATGTATTAAATGTCATCATCTTTAGTTGTTATGCTTTTATGGACTTTTTTAGAAAAATCTACAAAATTTTCTGATTCTATTAAATCTTTGTACATTTTATCTCTATAAAACTCTCCATTTTCGATAATATTTTCGCATAATCCATCTGTGTAAAAAAGTGCTTTTTTGATATTTTTAACATCAACAATTTCTACATTAAAGTCCTCTGTATACTGACTAATAGGAGCATTATTGCTTTTAACTTTTACAAATTCATTATCTTCAGTTAAAATAAGTGATGCTGTCATACCAAAAGATGCATGTTCAAAAATACCAGTATCTTTATCATACATACCAAAAAAGATTGCAATCATTTCGTTATCTAAAAGTTCATGTTTTACAAACTCTATATATCTATATATCCATCTTCTTAACTCAAAATTTCCTTGCCTTTTCATTTGGTCAAATATATAATTAAGTAGTGATGTTGTAGTTGCAGCAGTAATGGAAGTAGAAATCCCTTTTCCCATGGCATCAAGAATAAAAAATACTACTTTTCCATCTTGCGTTTTTCTAAGAGAGTAGCTGTCTCCTCCTAAAACATCAAGAGGTTGAAAAGCTGTATCCATCCTTACTATTTTATCAACACCATTTCTATTTATTTCAATCTGTTGATAGTAAAAATCATTTTTCATAAGGCTCAACTCTTTATCAAGAGCATTTTGCAGTTCTAAAGTTACTTTTTTCATACATATATTTTAAGTAAATTTGATTAAAATATGCTTTTACATGTAAAGGATAAAAATGCTTTGTGGAATTGATGAAGCTGGACGTGGTTGTATTGCAGGACCTTTGGTTGTAGCTGGTGTTGCTATGAACGAGAAAATTGATGGTGTTGGTGATTCAAAAGCTTTGAGTGAAAAAAAACGTGAAATACTTTTTGAAATAATTAAAGCCAAAACAAAATATAAAATAGTCTTTTGTGATAATGACATGGTAGATGAAAAAGGTTTAAGTTACTGCTTAGGCTACTGCATACAAATCATAAAAGAGCATTTTAGTGAATGTGACATACTCATGGATGGAAATAGCTCTTTTGGGGTTAGTGAC
>DQTM01000208.1 GCA_015662785.1 Sulfurospirillum arcachonense
CATTTACCTTTTCCAAATGAGGAATTATATAAATATGCGATAATGGACTCTAAAAAAGCTATTCCTAAAGAAAATCTATTTGATAAGTTTGATATTCATCTAAATGTTATATGGCGTAAAACAATTATGAGACAATATAGTTATAAAAGCAACTATGAATGGCAAAAATATCAACGAAATTTACGAGAGATGTTTCTAAAATTTATAAAAGAGTGCAATAAGCTCTTTGAATATCGTCTTGAAGGTAAAGGAGATAGACATATTTACCCATTGTATCAAGAGGTGTTCCAATTGATGATTCAAGAAAAAGAATTTCCTCTGAATAGTAGAAGGTATGATACAAAAGAAAAATTCGAGGATGAACTAAAAGGAATTAGTGATTACTATTTTCCATTTAAAAATTTTATGAAACAGTTTATAGGCATTATTGATGGAACTGACAGCAGAATACCGTTAATTAATTTAAGAGATACAGCCATTAAATTATCAAAAATGCAAGAGTCCTTTAAAAACATACAAGATAAAACTTATCAATATTTTAATATGAGTGATATAGAGGAAGAGGAGAAATATTGGATTGAAAGGTTACTAAAAACAGTTGTTTATTTTATAGAAACTAATGGAGAAAAAACTCAAGTAGCCAAAGAAGTAATTATGCAATGGCATGAGGCACGAAACAAGCAAGAGGTAGATGAAATAATTAGAATACTTGAAACCTTTATAGGAAATACAGGGTTTCACATTTATTACTCTCTTAATGTTGAAGAAAAAGAAAATATAAGAGAATATTCTATTGCGATAGAGGGGTATGAAGAAGGCGATTTGGAAGATGTATTGTATGAGTTGGTAGATTTTCATATGTTGGATATTGATTATGTTAATATTATTAGAGTGCAGAATAAAGAGGCTAGCTATGGTTTTAGAATACCTAAGGCATTTTTCGAAAAAGTTCAAAACGAGTTAGATGGTAGAGAGTATGAAGAAAGTGAATTTGGGAATCCTCTTCCAATAAATATTACAGAAGAATTGTTAGGTACTTTGAATGAAAAAGTAACCATTGAATCTCCGCCTGATGATATGCCTAAAACTGCCTTCGTTAAGATAATGTATGATATATGGAAACTAACAGAGTATCGTAATAATCTTGATCAAGAAAATGATATAGAGAACAAATGGCTACAAAAAAATGAATCGGAACTAATAGGTCAAATAAAAAATAAAATAGATACACTCAATAATGATGAAAAAGATTTTATTTTTGAAATAATAGATGAAAAAATAAGTATTTCCAGAGATGAGATAGTAGAATATATGAATGAAAAACTAGGAATTGAGATATAAAAATGAAAAAAAACCTAAAAATAAGAAACAGCACAGCAGAGTTCCTAATATTTACTTCTCAAAGTGGAGCTGATAGTATAGAAGTGAAATTTATGGACGATTCTGTTTGGCTTACTCAGAATATGATAGCAGATCTTTTTTCTGTGCAGCGTCCTGCTATTACAAAACATTTGAAAAATATTTTTGAGGATGATGAGCTAGATGAGAATTCAGTTAGTTCCATTTTGGAACATACTGCCGATGATGGTAAAAACTACAATACAAAGTTCTACAACTTAGATGCTATCATCTCAGTAGGCTACCGAGTAAATTCCAAAAAAGCCACACAGTTTAGACAGTGGGCTACACAGGTGCTAAGTGAGTTTGCAATTAAAGGATATGTGTTAGACAAAAAGCGTCTTGAAAATGGATCATTTTTGGGTGAAGAGTATTTTGATAGATTACTCGAAGAGATACGAGATATACGGCTGAGTGAAAGAAAATTTTATCAGAAGGTTACAGACATCTATGCAACGAGTCTTGACTATAATAAAGATGATGCCCTTACGAAGGCATTTTTTAAAAAAGTACAAAATAAAATGCACTATGCCATACACGGACACACTGCACCCGAACTCATAGTAAAACGAGCAGATAGCAGTAAAGAATATATGGGTTTAAACTCCTGGAACAATGCACCAGATGGAAAGATACTGAAAACAGATGTAGTAGTGGCTAAAAACTATTTGCAAAAAGAAGAACTAGAGTCTTTGGGTCTCATAGTCACTGCGTATTTGGACTTAGCAGAGTCTAGGGCAAAACGTAACATACCTATGACGATGGAAGACTGGAGTACTAGGCTTGACCTATTTTTAGAATTTGATGATAGAGAAGTATTAACGGATGCAGGAACTATAACAGCCAAGATAGCCAAAGAACATGCACTAAGCGAATTTGAGAAATATAGAGTAGTTCAAGATAGACTCTATAGGAACGATTTTGATAAATTGATAGAAGATATACAGAAATAATGCTAAAATACTTAACATAAAACTATAGGCTAAAGCATGAGTGAACTAGAAAACTATGAATTAGAAGAGCTTTTAAAGCAGTTAAAAGTGATGTGTATCAAAAACTATTGGTGTTTTTTGAAGAAGAATATAGTAATACGGAAGAATTATTAGATACACTCCAAAGAAGTAAAAATAAATTAAATGGTAATATAAACTTATGAATATAAAACAACAATTTGAAAAACTATTTAACAACGAACTAAGTACAGATGAAGCAAGAGCATTTTTAGTAGAGCTTTATAAAAAAGGTGAGACGGGGGATGACATAGCAGCAG
>DQTM01000039.1 GCA_015662785.1 Sulfurospirillum arcachonense
AAAACATTAATAGGAAAAATCATGAAAAAAACTTTAATAATCGGCTTATTATTAAGTAGTGTGTTGTATGCAAGTGGTGACCATACGGGAAACCACTTGCACGAAGGAAAGATGATGAACCATATGAGTGAAGATGGTAAAACAATACTACTTGAAGCTGGCAATGATGCTTTTGGAACTATCCAAGAGGTGATTAAAAAACTAGAAAACGACCCTGAAACTGACTGGTCAAAAGTAGATATTGAAGCACTAAGAGTTCATCTCTCAGATATGCAAGACATGACACTAAACATAGAAGTTATATCTCAAAAAAATATACCAAATGGTGTTGAAGTCATCATAAAAGCAACAACACCAAGAGCAAATCGAGCTCTAAAAAGAGCATTTATGGCTCATCCAAGTCAGATGAAAAAAGAGACTGGTTGGGATATGGAAGTTGAAGAGAAAAACAAAAGTTTCATTATAAAAGCAATAACTTCAAAGAAAAATGAGATAGATAAAATAAGAGCTTTAGGTTACATCGGACTCATGGCATATGGTTCACACCACCAACCACATCATTGGATGATGGCAACTGGTGCAAACCCACACAAATAAACCTTTACATGTAGAGATTTTTCTCTACATGTAACAGAGCTCTAACTCCATCTACCATATCTTGAACACACTCTACTTCACTCACTCCAAGTCGTCTTTTGTTGCTTATATCAAAAATGCCCTCTTCACTTTTTGAGTGTTCACCGTGGATTCCTCTTATCTGTAAATGATGTTTTTTACAGATAGATTCAAACTTTGGCATATCTTGTGAAAGATTTGGAAGCTTTACATGTACACTCGCACGCATCGCAGTTCCTAGGTTTGTAGGACAGCTTGTAATGAACCCCAAATGTTTACTATATGAAAAAGTTAACTTCTGTTCTAGCTCATTTAAAAACTGCACCAAACGAGTAAAAACCTCTTTTATATCTCCACCTTTTTGCATAGAGATGATACGAAGCTGATCCTCTTCATTGACCCATACTAAGAACGTTTTTTCTTCATTGTGGTAAATCCCACGACTACTTGGCCAATCTCGATTTAGTCCAGCAAATTTTAGAAATCTATCTCCTTCTTTAAACAAAAAGTGCTCTTTTATAAGCTCTTCTCTATCCTCTTTGCTCATACTTTCAAGCGAGTAGTATCGTCCTTTACATGTAAGAGATTTTAGAGCATTTATAACTCTTTTTTCTACTTCATCTCTCTGCTTTTTCGAGATATTTGTTCCTAGTGGAAAATCTAATAGGTTTCTTCCAACTCTAATTCTAGTTGAGATAATAGCCTCATCATCTATACTAGCATCTCTTAAATCATCTACATGCAAACAAGTTTTATGCTTATCATCTTTGCTAAAACCATGATACTCTTTGATGATAGGATTGAATATATCACCAAATAAGGTATAAGACTCCTCATCTCCAGCGTATATACCTATGGAGCTGTCTGGATTTTTGATTCCAGAGTTTATCGCCATATCTAGGGTATAGCCACTCTTGGTTTTAAAGCTTTTTAAGTTACTATACATCTCGTCTGTTAAGTGTTTTTTCATTAATGATGTTTTCATAACGTTATTATATCATTTAAAGTTTAATTAGGGTAAAATCAGTCCTTATTAAAAAATTATTTAGGATTTTTGTATGTTAAAAACAATTATGCCACTAAATCTCATCGTATCTTTGCGATTTTTTGGTCTTTTTATAGTTCTTCCCGTTCTCTCAGTTTACGCACTTCAGTTTGATGATGCAAACGAACTTCTTATAGGTATCGCCATTGGTGGTTACGCAGCAACACAGATGTTGCTTCAAGTTCCATTTGGTATGCTTTCAGATAAAATCGGACGTAAAATAACCCTAACCATAGGGCTTGTTATCTTTATCATTGGTTCACTTGTTTGTGCTTTTTCAGATGATATATATATGCTTATTTTTGGTCGTCTACTACAAGGGGCTGGAGCTATTGGAGCTGTTGCGGTTGCTATGATAAGTGACATGATAAAAGAGGAAATACGAGCAAAAGCGATGGCTATCATGGGTGGAAGTATCGCTATGACCTTTGCACTCTCTATGGTTCTTGGTCCACTTATCAGTGGTTTTTGGGGTATAGATAAGCTTTTTCTTATCACGGCAGTCTGTGCGGCGATTGCTATCATTGTTCTGCTTACTAAAGTAGAAGATCCTCCAAAAATAACACACGAATATAAGAGCAGCAAAAAAGATATACTAAAACTCTTAAAAGATAAAAACCTTATGAAGATGAATATCACAAATATGCTTCAAAAAGGTATGATGACTCTAGCATTTTTAACAATCCCAATCATGATGGTAAGAGAGTTTGACTACGCAAAAACTGAACTTTGGCAAGTCTATATGCCTGCTATGATTTTTGGTATATTTGCTATGGGTTTCTCAGCTGTCATGGGTGAAAAAAAGAAAAAGCCAAAACTAGTTCTCATCATCGGTATCTTAATGTTTGGTCTCTCTTTTGCAATCATGGGTTTCACTAACTCTGCAACTATCTTTATAGTAGGTGTTATAGTTTTCTTTGTTGGCTTTAACGTTCATGAGCCACTATTACAATCACTAGCAAGCAAATACGCAAAGATTCACCAAAAGGGTGCTGCTCTTGGAATATTTAACTCATTTGGGCATTTTGGAACATTCACAGGAGCCCTATGGGGTGGACATTTTTTAAAGTGGTATGGCATAGAGTATATTGCTGTAGTTGTATTTGTCACATGTTTGTTGTGGGTTATTCTTATCATAAATCTTGAAAACCCAATATTTACTAAAAATATCTACTTAGACTTTGGTAAATTTGATGATACTAAACTTAAATCTCTAAACTCAACTAATGGCATCGTAGAGTGGTACAAAAATGAAAATGAAAAACAACTCATCATCAAATACAACTCAAAAGATATCGCAGAAGAGAAAGTGCTATCTCTTATCTAATCCTATTTTTCACTTCCCTAGGAGCTGCAACGCTTTTTCCTGGGGGAAGTGAAGCTCTTTTACTTTACTACAAATCTGAGGGACTTGATACTCTTTTACTTCTTGGGTTTGCAACAGTTGGAAATACACTTGGTTCGGTTGTAAACTATATTTTAGGCAAATACGCTGCGGCTTGGGCTATGAAAAAAAACTATATAAAAGCTCTACATGTAAACAAATCTAAAACCTACTTTGATAAGTATGGAGCTTTTGCTCTACTGCTTGCTTGGACACCAATAATCGGTGATCCTATCACTTTTGTAGCAGGGATTTTGAAGTATAATTTTTGGAAATTTCTATTTTTAGTTTTCATTTCAAAACTTTTTCGTTACACTTTTTTACTCTTCATTTTCGATACACTTACCTAACACCTACTACACATAACTGAAGTATACTTAGTCAAAACACTAGGAGTTGTGTATGAAAAAAATAGTACTCATTTTACTTTTTAGTTTTATCCCAAATTATGCAATAGAGATTTCTAAAGATTACCTATGCTTGTGCTTAAGGGGTGTTTAGTAAAAATTTTAAGCCACCTTATTGGTGGT
>DQTM01000274.1 GCA_015662785.1 Sulfurospirillum arcachonense
CTCATGATTTATCTCCATTAATTTCATATTATCTTATCATTTTAGAAATTAACTTTGCTGAATTTATGTATTAGATATTCAGGCCATTATACTATTAATTCAAGTTTACTGTGCTTACGCTGAAGCTTTATTTTCAAAAACAATACATACACCATACGGATTATCAATAAATGAAATAGAGCAAATAAAAACTATTTCTTCTAGGTATGGAATATCTTTTGGTTGGAAAAAATGCTTTGAATTAGCTATATCTAAAGTAGACGGGGACAGAAGTAGTGATAAACCAAATGCATTAAAAAAGATAAATTCGCTGATTGATTCATATATTGTGGAACCACACGGAATAAGAAATAAAATCGCACATGGACAATGGAAAAAAACTCTAAATAGAGAAAATACAAAATTAAATAATGAGATTACTTTAAAAATTCAAAATTTAAATATTATAAATTTATACAGAAACAAGGAAGCCTTTGAAAGTCTTCAAAAAATACTTGAAGATATGATTGAATCTCCAAATAAATCTTATAGAAAAAACTATTGGGTTCATATTACAGAATTTGAAGAAAAACAAAAAGAAATGTCTATATGGAGTATTGAAAAAAAATAGAAGCACTTAGAATTAAAAAAAATCATACAATAGCATAATTATTTCTCGGTGTCATATCAGTTCATTTTATTAGCACCAAATCCATTTTAAATTTTGAAAACTTCTAAAATACGGTATTTGATGGTAATATTTAGTCTATAAAATTAGCTCCAACACCCGTAAGCTATTTTAGTATAATTACATTTTTACTATATATTTGATACAATGAAAATTATAAATAAGCAATAGGAGGTCATTATGTTAGAAAAGAAGAAGATACTAAATATTTTAAAGAAATACAAGATAGAACATAATACTGACTATGGTATTACAAAAATAGGTGTATTTGGTTCTGTTGCTAGGGATGAAGCAAAAGACAGTAGTGATGTTGATGTTGTCGTTGAGTTAAAAAAACCAAATCTTTTTACTCTTTCAAGTATACGATTAGAATTAGAAGATAAATTAAAAAATCGTGTAGATGTTGTTAGATTAAGAGATAAAATGAATCAATTTTTAAAAAACCAAATCACCAAAGAAGCTATATATGTCTAATGAAGTATTATTAGAAGCCCTAAAACAAATTTCTATTTCTGCAAAAAGAATTTTAAAAAGATTTGAACAAGTTGATAGTGTAGATTATTTTTTAGATTCAGAAGATGGACTTGAAAAGATGGATGCTCTTTGTATGCAGTTGATAGCTATTGGTGAGAGTCTAAAAAATGTAGATAAATTGACAGAGAAAAAACTTTTGGCTAAATATCCTGATATAAATTGGAGAGCAGCTAAGGGAATAAGAGATATCATAACTCATCATTATTTTGACTTAGATGCAGAATCTATATATGATGTTTGTGAAAACAATATTGAACCACTTTTAAAAACTATTGATACAATAATAGAAGATATAAGTTAATTTCTCGGTGTCGTCTCGGTGCGTTTTATTAGCACTAAATCTGATTTTATAAATAATATTGAAAGTTGAAAACCCGTAAATATGGTATTTGGTGGTATTGTATAGGTTATAAAATTGCTTCCAGCATCCGGAGCCATACCAAACCCCTATTATCAGCGACTTTGTATGTTTTATAAATCATCTTATATTTTATGGTACTTTTGATTAGGTTTTTATTTTCTATTGCATAATTTGGGATCAATGTTCTAACGCATTGTAATGCTGGTTGGCTTGCTATAGTAGATGATGGAAGTGCTTTAGCTCCTATCTACGAAGCACATCGTCGTGGCATTGACATTCATGTGTGGGTAGATGAGACTCGTCCACGTAATCAAGGAGCAAACTTGACGGCTTGGGAACTTAACAAAAGTGGGATAAAACACACAGTTATTCCAGACAATACAGGTGGATATTTGATGCAACAAGGTTTTGTAGATGTTTGTATAGTTGGAGCTGATAGGGTAAGTAGACAAGGTGACGTGGCAAATAAGATAGGAACTTACCTAAAAGCACTTTCAGCTAAAGACAATGACATACCTTTCTACGTAGCTTTACCAGAGGGAACTTTTGACTTCGATATAGTTGATGGCGTAAAAGAGATTCCAATAGAGACAAGAAGTGAAGATGAGGTGACTCATATAAGAGGCATAGATGATGAGGGAAAAGTAAAAGAGTTACGAATAGTTCCTATAACTTCTTCAGCGCTTAACTATGGTTTTGATATAACACCAAACAGACTTATAACAGGACTCATAACAGAAAAAGGCATTTGTGAAGCAAATCAAAAAGCGATAGAAGATATGTACTTATGAGCCAAGAAGAGGGTGTAGTAAAGTACTCTTTAGAGTTTAAAAAAACAGAGCCAATAAGCTCTACATGTAAAGATAAAATCGAAGTCATAAGAGAAGATATGTATGCCCTTAATTTGATTGGTGCCTATGATGATGGCATTGGTTTTGGAAACATATCTTTGAAGATAGATAACTCTGATAAGTTTGTTATAACAGGGACTCAAACAGGGCATTTAAAACATTTACATGTAGAGAATTATTCTTTAGTAGAAAAAGTTGATTTTGACACTTTTACTACTTATGCAAGTGGAGCTTGCCAACCAAGTAGCGAAGCTATAACTCACGCTTGTATATATGCTCTTGATGCAAAGATAAAGGCTATCATACACGTTCATAATGAAAAACTATGGAGGTATATGCTTGAACATGATTATATAAGTACAAGTGATGTAGAGTATGGTTCACTAGAGATGACGAAAGATATACAACAAATTTATAGTTCATTAGATGCACTTGAAAATTGTTCTTTTGTTATGAAGGGACATTTCGAGGGAGTTTTTGTTTTTGCTGAAGATATAGAGGGTGCGAAGAAACTACTATATCAAATTATGGCAAAGATGCTATAATGAATAAAGCGGTATAACAACCAAGGACAATTTTATGTTAAAATTTGTTACTAAAAGTATAATCAAATATCTTATTATTCTTGTAATGACATTTATGATAAGTATAGTTTTATTCCTATCAATGCATGTTTCATTAAATAAACAGATGGAAAAACATAATCAACGATATGCTTCAATAATGACGAATTTAAAAACTTTAGATAAAATCTCAAGTTATATTATAGGTATTAAAGCACGTATATTTGAAATAACTGCAGCAACACAAACCTTAGAACATAGAGATATTCTTAATAAAAGCATAGAAAAAGATATAGAAAACATAATCTTGCTAAAAAAACTTTTAGGTTCAGATTTTGTTACTTCTCAAATCTTTTTAAAAGAGTTAAATATGCTAAAAAAGAACAATACTGTTTTGATGAATATTTTAGATGAAAGAGAAATAGCATTAAAAAACAATGATTTAAAACTTCCATTAATAGCAGAAAAAGTTAGAAAACACAATTTTGCAATACCATCTAAAATTGAACATTTACTAGGATATGTAAAAAAATCAGAAATTATATTAAATGACAAAAAGATGGAGTATAAAGTAATCATAAAAGAAGAAACAAAAAAGTTTCTTTATATAGAGATACTTATAAGTCTTATTATAGTTTTTATAACACTATATTTATCAAGGCTGATTAGCCAGCATATTGTGACACTGTATAGGAAACTAGAAACACAACTATATATAGATAATTTGACAAAACTACAAAACAGATTTGCATTGAATAAAACCTATAAAGATGTAAAAAACCCTTTCATAATTATACTAAATATCGACCTGTTTAGAGTAATAAATGAGCTATATGGAACTGATGTAGGAAATGAAGTTTTAAAAAGATTGGCTCTGATGATGAGAGCTTACTTTGCAGTTACTAAGTTTGAACTTTTTCGCATAGCAGGAGATGAGTTTGTACTTTTTGAAGAGGATGTAAAATATACTCATAAAGAGATAGAAAAAACAATACTTGATTTTTTACACTATATAAAAGAGCATAAGATATACATAGAAAATATTTCAGAGAGTATAGAGTTAGATTTTACATGTGGAGTCTCTACATGTAAAGAGAATTTTTTAGGAAAAGCTGATATTGCTCTTAATTATGCAAAGAAAAATGGCTTACCATTTGCTGTATATAAAACTGATATTGATAACAAAGTAGAGTTAAAGCATAACCTTTTTTGGAATAAAGAGATCCAAAATGGGATAAAAGAAGATATGTTTTTACCGTTTTTCCAACCAATTGTTGACAAAAATGGAGTAGTTATAAAGTATGAATCCCAAATGAGATTAAAAAAAGAAGACAGTAAAGGTATTAGTTTTATCTCCCCTTATAAGTTTTTAGATATTGCTAAAAAAACTAAAAATTACAATAAAATATCTTCAATGACAATGTTTAAAAGTTTAAATATTTGTAAAGAAACAGGTTTCCAAATAAGTATCAATCTAGATAAAATCGATATGATAAATAGTTCTTTTACCCAAGAGTTAAAAGAGAAGATTATAGAACTAGACATAGCAAAAAAGCTTGTATTTGAGATACTAGAGAGTGAAAACATAGTAGATAATGATGTGATTAAAAAGTTTATTTTTGACTTTAGAAAGTTAGGTGTAAAGTTTGCTATAGATGATTTTGGTTCTGGTTATTCTAACTTCTCATTTATGCTTGACGTTAAACCTGACTTTGTAAAAATAGATGGTATGTTGATTAAAAATATAGCAGAAGATAAAGACTCATATGAGCTTGTAAAGTCTATTGTAGCTTTTGCTAAAGCTCTCAATATCATTACGATTGCAGAGTTCGTGCACTCAAAAGAAGTGTATGAAATTGTTCTTGATTTGGGAGTTGATCGTTTTCAGGGTTACTATTTTGGAGAACCTAAAGAGATATGTTTATAAAATATATATTTATAGGACTGTTGTTTTGTACTCATTTGATAGCAGAAGAGTTCTACATAAACCCATACTACTTAGATAAACTACAAAAAAATTCAAGAAGCTATAAAATTATTAAACACTATGTTAACTTTTTAAATACCATAAAAGACGATGATGATAAGAGTAAAATAGAAAAAGTAAATCGTTATATAAATAAAATAATTCCAAAATACGATGCCAATAACTACAAAAATGAAGAGTACTGGGCAACACCTTTTGAGTTTTTTTCAAATATTGGTGGAGATTGTGAAGATTATGTCATAGCTAAAATGTACTCCTTGGAGAGGCTTGGTATATCGCCAAAAATTATGTATATGAGTGCAGTAAAAGAGAAGTATGCAGGAGGAGACCATATGGTTTTGAGTCTACATGTAGATAGAAATAGTTCCCCAATAGTACTTGACAACCTTAGTACAAGAGTACTTCCTATAGATAAAAGAGTAGACTTAGAACTCGTTTTTATGTTCAATGAGTATGGATTTTATCAGTTAGAAAATCACAAAAAACTAAGAGAAATAAATAGAATAAATCTTCCTGCATATAAAAAATTTAAAAGTAGAGATAGTGAAAATCTTATTTTAAAAAGGTAAGTTTGTTACATGAAGTAACAGTACTACAAATTCTTTTAATTTTATAGAAAACCAATTTTAATTAAAAACCACCTATAAATCGATACTTTTTTAGAAAAGTTTCAGAAAAGTGTTAAATTTATATTTTTCTAAAAAAATCTTTTAAGTTTCTTCTAAAAAAACTATACTATATTTTTAACAGAGAAAAAGTAGTACTTTTAGTATTCCTTTTTTTATATTAAATAAAAGGGATATTTTGGCAAAGCAAAAGTTTGGTAACGAAATCATCAAAAGTGTTATTGAGAAGAGTAAAAAAAGACGTCAAATTTCTCAGTTAACAATAAAGATAGATTCAAAATTAGATGATGCTTTGAGCAAACTTTCAAATTCGTTAAATATATCAAAAAATAGACTTATAGAAGACATTCTTTTTGAGAGCGGAATTATAAAAGAAGTTGAGGAGAATTATCATGATTAAATTTCCTGCACAGAAAGAAGTTGTTGATGCAGTTCTTCAAGGAAGCATAAAAGCAGCTCAAAACTTTCTTAGTTGGACAAATAATAGACTTTTTTTATCTCATGGACCTCACAAAATAATTTCTATTCACATTGCTCAAGAGATTGCTGCTATGAAAAATGCACCAGAGATATTTATAGATGCAACTGTAAGTGATATCTTGAGGTGTTCTTTACCAGATCGTAAAGCATATACTTCATATATGCAGAAGAAGAAAATAACACAAGGTACATTTAGTATAACTTTAGATGAAAGATTTGAACACAAAAATGATGAAGATTCTGTTTCAAAGGTCATTGTGAGTGTAAGAAATGGGGTACGAAATCCAAAACTAGAATACTCAAATGATGTAGAAGTTATTTGTAAAATGCTTGATTGTGAAACTACTTTAGATTATGGGATTTTTAGTTTTTATTCTGACTTATCACAAAATGCAAGAAAAAAACTTGAGAAGAGAATTCCTGAATTGATTAAAAGTTTTGATGTAGTTGTAAAAAAATTTCCATCACTAAAAGCAACTTTTGTAAGTAGTGATATCCAAAGAATAGAAGATAGTGGGGAGTGGTTAACAGGCTGTTATATAGTTGAACCTAAGTAGGTTTAATTAAGACTACAAGTTAAGTCGTCTTAATTAAATTTTCAAAGGAGAAAATATGAGAATATTACCAAGAGTTGCAGCATCAGTTGCAGTTTGTGCTTTATTAGTTACAGCGGGAAGCGCTGCGGATGTTATTAAGATTGGTGTTCAAGCACCTATCACTGGTAAGTATGCAAATGAGGGACAGAGTATCGATAACGGTGTTAGACTAGTTATAGATCAGCTTAATGCAAAAGGTGGACTTTTAGGTAAGCAGCTAGAAGTTGTTAGTTGTGATGATGAGGGAAAAGCTCAAAAAGCAGCAATTTGTGCTAGAAAACTAGTAAACGAAGGCGTTCTTGCAGTTATCGGTTCATATACTTCAGGTGCTACAGAAGCTGCTCAAACAACATACTTTAGAAATAAAACACTTCAAACTAGTGATGGTACAAGTGGTAGCCTGACTAAACAAAAGTATTGGACATTCTTTAGAAACTCTTTTAGAAACTCAGATCAAGCTGCATTTACTGCAACTTATTTAGTAAAAGAGAAAGGTTATAAAAATATAGTTGTTATTTCAGATTACAGTGGTTACTCTGTTGATTTAGCAGATTCAGCTGCAAAGTCTATCAAATCTGAAGGTGGTAATGTAATTTATCAAGGAAAGATAAAATCAGGAACTCAAAACTTTACAGCAGTTCTTACAAAAATCAAATCAATGAATCCAGATGCAATATATTTTGCTGGATATTATACAGATGGTGGTCTTATAAGAGCACAACAACAACAACTTGGAATCAAAGCTGACTTTATCGGTGGTGATGCAAATGATAACCCAGATTTCGTAAAACTAGCTGGAAAGAGTGCAGAAGGTACGATTTTAGTAAACTTCCCAACAGCTGAATTTTTACCATATGATGCTGCAAAGATATTTATAAAAGATTATACAGCTAAGTATGGAAAAGCTCCATCTTCAGTATGGGCATTGATGAATGTTGATGGATTAAATGCAATTCTTCATGCAGCGAAAGAGACAAAAAGTCTTGATACTAAAACAATCAGTAACTACCTTCATACACTAAGAGATTTCCCAGGAATTACAGGTCCTGTATCATTTAGAGAAGATGGAGAGAGAATCAACACTAAATTTAACATTTATGAGATTCAAGCAAACGGTAAATATAAGATAATAAATAAGTAATTAAGAAAGAGAGAAAGCAGAACAATGGATATATTTCTTCAACAAATTGTCAATGGTTTGACAATAGGAAGTTTGTATGCTTTGGTCGCACTTGGTTATACGATGGTCTACGGGGTAATGAAGTTGATAAACTTCGCCCACGGAGACCTCGTTGCCTTGTCAGCCTTTGCAGGACTTACTATCTATACAAGCATTTTTGCTGATGGCGGTACTTCAATAGTAGCCGTTATAACTGTGTTTATGTTCACAGCAGCGGTTATTGCAGTTGTTGGTGTTCTTCTTGAGCGCCTTGCCTATAGGCCTTTACGAACGGCACCACGCCTTAGTGCTGTTGTTTCTGCTTTAGGAGCTGGACTTGTTATACAAAACGCTATCATGTTAATTTGGGGACCAAATATGAAGATTTTTCCTTCACATCTGTTTCCTTCTGATATTTATCATTTTGGTGGAATAGTTATAACTTTTACTCAACTTATGATATTGATTTTTTCATCTGTATTGATGATTGCTCTTTATCTTTTTATAAACAAAACAAAGATGGGAACTGCGATTCGTGCGGTTGCTATTGATCAAGATGCAGCAAAACTAATGGGTATCAATGTAAACAAAATAATTATGATTATTTTTATTATTGGTTCTGGTTTGGGAGCTGTTGCTGGATTATTCATAGGAATTTATTATAGAGGTATCACTTTTGATATGGGATGGATGTATGGTTTAAATGCATTTGTTGCAGCTATTATCGGTGGTATTGGTAATATCCCTGGAGCTATGTTTGGTGGACTTATACTAGGACTGTTTAACGCACTTATTAGTGGTTATATCTCTAGTGCTTGGGCTGAAACATTTACGTTTATGTTATTGATTGTTGTTCTAATCTTTAGACCAACAGGAATACTTGGCGAAAAAGTGGCGGAGAAAGTATAATGAATAAAACAAGTATGATATCACTAGGTTTCTTAGTGGTTATGGGTGTTTTTCCATTTTTTGCTGATTCTGCTTGGTTGGCTGTTGGAATTACATTTTTAGTATTTTCAGTTGTTGCCTTTTCACAAGATATTATCCTTGGACGTGCTGGAGCATTCCATATGGGACATGCAGCATTTTTTGGACTTGGAGCATATACAACGGCAATTTTGAATACTCAATATGGGTGGCCAATTTTAGCAACATGGGCACCAGCGGTAATCATTCCTGTGGCAGTAGCACTTATAACAACTGCTCCGATCATTCACTTAAGAGGTGACTACCTTTTAGTTACTACTATAGGTATAAATATCATTTTCTTACAGGTTTTAGAAAACAATCTGTTTGGCATTACTGGTGGACCAAATGGAATTTTTGGGATAGATGTTGTTACTGTGTTTGGATTTGAACTGTTTGACCAGATATATATGTATTATATGGCATTTATTTTGTTAGGTATTACACTGTTTATTATGAGAACATTAGATGGAAGTAAATTTGGTCGTGCAATGTTCTATATCAACAAAGATGATGTTGCTGCACAGAGTATGGGCATAGATATTCGTTACTATAAACTCTATGCTTTTGCTATTGGAGCTGGACTTGCAGGAGCTGCTGGTAGTATGTTCGTTGTTCAGTATAGTGCTGTTAGCCCTGAAGCATTTGATGTAATGCAGTCAATCATGTTCTTTACTATCGTATTAGTTGGTGGATCTGCTTCACTTCCAGGAGTTCTTTTAGGTACATTTGTTATGTTTGTACTTCCTGAGATATTCCGTGAATTTGAAACAGCACGTTATCTAGTATTTGGTTTAGCAATGATTTTAACTATGATTTTAAGACCTCGTGGTATCTGGCCAGTTAAGTTTGGTAATATCCCAGCGTTTCTTAAAAAGGGGAAAAAATGAGCCAATATCTGTTAGAGATTAAAAAAGTCTCAAAATTTTTCTCAGGACTTACAGCTATAGATGCACTTGACCTTAAAGTTAAAAAAGGTCAAATCTATGGAATTATTGGACCAAATGGTGCTGGTAAAACAACACTGTTTAACTGTATAACTGGTATTTATACTCCAGAAGAGGGAGAGATACTTTGGCATGGAGAAGACATAAAAGGAACACCACCTCACAAGATAGCTGAGCTTGGAATCTTAAGAACATTTCAAACAATCAGACTTTTTGCAGAGATGAGTGTAGCTGAAAATATTATGTCAGGACGCCATATAAAATCAACACAGAAGTGGTATAACGGAATCATTCCAACACCAGCTTACTATAAAGATGAAAAGTACAACTGGGAAAAAGTTGGCAAATATATGGAACTTTTTGGTTTGAGCGAGTATGCTACAACTCCTGCGGGAGATTTGTCATATGGAATTCAAAGAAAGATAGAGATGGCAAGAGCATTAGCCGCTGAGCCAGAACTTCTTATCTTGGATGAACCAGCAGCTGGACTAAATGAAAATGAGACAAAAGAGTTAGCAGATATCATTCGCAAGATTCAAGCAATGGGTGTTACCATCATGATGATTGAGCACGATATGGATATGGTTATGAGTCTTTGTGAGTATATGACTGTTATCAACTTTGGTGCTTGGATTTGTGAAGGAGTAGCAGCTGATGTTCAAAGTAATCCAGCAGTAATAGAAGCATATATTGGTGTTGATGATGAGGATGAGTAATGGATGAAATATTACTAGAAATAAAAGATTTACATGTAAGCTATGGTGCTATCAAAGCTATAAAAGGCATAAGTTTATATGTAAAAAAAGGTGAGGTTGTTACAATTTTAGGTGCTAATGGTGCTGGAAAAACAACAACTTTGAGAACAATCAGTGGACTTTTAAAATCAGCAGAGGGACATATTTACTTTGATAAAGAAGATATTACATCAGTTCCTGCACATGCTATTGTGGGACGTGGTATGAGCCACTCTCCTGAGGGAAGAAAAGTTTTTGGGACACTTAGTGTTGAAGAGAATCTTCTTATGGGAGCTTATACTCTTAAAACTCATGATGAAGAGACACTTGGCTGGATATATAAAATTCTGCCTCGTCTTGAAGAGAGAAAGAAACAACTCGCAGGAACTCTAAGTGGTGGTGAGCAACAGATGCTTGCAATCGGTAGAGCTATTATGAGTAAACCAAAACTTCTTATACTAGATGAACCAAGTCTTGGACTTGCTCCAGTGTTGGTAAAGGGAATTTTTAAAGCTATCAAAGAAATTAGTGCAACTGGTGTTACTGTTCTTATCGTAGAACAAAATGCAAAAGCTGCATTGAAACTTGCTGATAGAGGTTATGTTTTAGAGTTAGGGAAGATAACGCATGAGGGAACAAGTCATGATTTACTAAACTCAACTGTTATACAAGAGGCTTATTTAGGTAAAAAGAAGTAGAGATTTACTAAAAGGCCGTTTGTCTATTGTAGACAGGCGGTTTTTTTTGTATAATTTCTATAATTTATAAAAGGTAGTACTTTTTATAGTACTTTTTAATATATAAGGAAAAGAAATGGCAAATAATGAAATAGTAATGAATAGAGCTATTGATTTAGCAGAAAAGTGGCAGTTAAGAGCTGCGGATAAGATAAGCAATTTTGAGAAAAATTTTCATGCAAAAATGAAAAAGATGTTTGCTCGTCCTTTGGATAAGGTTCTTTTGATTGATCTTATGGATCAAAGTTTTAGAACTAAAAACAATGCAAGAGTAGCAGACCAAGTAGAGTATATTTTTGCTAAATATGGTATGGCTACATTTTTTACAACACCTGAAAAGTTCTTGATATTTTTATTTAGAAATGCTGGTATTTACCTTCCAGATATTGCTGTTCCATTGTTTATAAAAAGTGTCAGAGATGATACTGATACTGTTGTTTTAAAAGGTGAAGATAATTTACTAAATGCGCACCTTCAAAAGAGAAAAGCAGAAGGAACAAGAGTAAATCTTAATATGATTGGTGAGATAGTTCTTGGTGAAGAAGAGGCTCAAGAGCGTATAGAGAAGTATATGAATATACTTACAAATCCAAATATAGACTATATGTCTATCAAAATTTCAACTCTGTTTTCACAGATAAATCCTGTATCTTATGAGAACACAGTAGAAGAGTTTTCAACTAGACTCTCTAAGATTTTTGCTCAAGCTAAAAAGTATTCGTTTACAAATGCTAAAGGCGAGCAAGAAAACAAGTTTATAAACCTTGATATGGAAGAGTATAGAGATCTTTCACTTACAGTTGCAACATTTAAAAAAGTACTAGGGCAACCAGAGTTTAAAGATTTTAAAGCGGGAATAGTTCTTCAAGCGTATCTTCCAGATTCTCATTTATGGCAAGTTAAGCTTACTGATTGGGCGAAGGAAAGAGTTAAAAATGGTGGTGCTCCAATCAAAGTTCGTTTGGTTAAGGGTGCTAACATGGAAATGGAGGAGACAGAAGCTGGTTTGAAGCACTGGGAAACTTGTCCATATACTAAAAAAATAGATACTGACAGTAACTATAAAGTTATGCTTGAGTATGCACTACTACCTGAAAATGCACCTTTTGTGAACTTAGGTGCTGCTTCTCACAACCTTTTTGAGTTAGCTTATGGATTTGAATTAGCAAAAGAAAATGATGTTATGGAGCACTTCTCAATGGAGATGCTTGAAGGTATGAGTGAGTCTGCTAGAGTTTCAATCAAAGAGCTTAGTGGTGAAGTGATCCTTTATGGTCCTGCTGCAAAAAAAGAGCAGTTTACAAATGCAATTGCGTATCTTGTAAGAAGATTTGATGAGAATACAGGAACTGAAAACTTTATCCGTTATTCATTTGGACTTGAAGCTAACAGTGATGACTGGAATATGTTAAGAGATCAGTTCATTGCATCTTTTGAGAACAAGAAACACATTTTTATAGGTGCAAAAAGAACTCAAGATAGACTAACTGAAAATTGGGATGATTATAAAGGTGGAAGCTTTTACACTAAAGAGTATCAAGGTGAACCTGATACTGACTTTATTTTACCTCAAAACAAGCAGTGGGCTAAAGATATTCGTACAAAATGGATGAAGAAAAAAGATGAAGAAGTAGAGACTGCACCAGTTGTAATTGGGGGCGAAGATTTAACAGATAAACGTAAAGTAAAAGAAGTAATAGATAAATCACAACTAAAAGATGGTGTTATTTGTGGAAAGTATACTATTCCTACGGGCGAAGATTTGGAAAAAGCAGTAGATGTTGCAGTTGCTGATCCAGATGGCTGGAGAAGTATGGCTCACGAGGCTCGTTTTGAAATACTTTCAAAAGTAGCCAATGAGATGAGAAAAAAGAGATTAGATTTGATAGGTGTTGCTTCTGCTGAAGTTGGAAAGATTATCACAGAGACTGATGTTGAAGTTAGTGAAGCTATTGACTTTTTAGAATTTTATGGACATAGTGCAGACTACTTTAACAACTTCGAAAACTTAAAATTTAAAGGAAAAGGTGTTGGTGTTATAACTCCTCCTTGGAATTTCCCTGTGGCTATTCCAGTTGGTGGCATTGCTGCAGCTCTTGCAGCTGGTAATACAGTTATTGTTAAACCTGCCTCTGTTGCAGCTCTTTGTGCTTATGAGCTTTGTAAGTGTTTTTGGGATGCTGGAATTAGTAAAAATACACTCCAATTTTGTCCAGCTCCTGGAAGTTTAGCTGGTAAACATCTTGTAGATAACCCTAAAGTTGATTTTGTCATCTTAACAGGTGGCGAAGATACAGCTTACTCAATGTTAAAATCAAGACCTGATTTGTATTTAACAGCAGAGACTGGTGGAAAAGATGCGACTATAGTTACCGCTTTGTCAGATCGTGAACAAGCTATAAAAAATGTTGTTGCAAGTGCATTTCATAACAGTGGTCAAAAATGTTCAGCAACTTCTCTTTTAATTTTAGAAGATGAAGTATATAATGATGAAGGTTTTAAATCAGCTCTTAAAGATGCAGCTGCTAGTGCTGAAGTGGGCTCAGTTTGGGACTATGTAAGTAGAATTGGTACTTTAGCAAATAAGGTAGATGGAAATCTAAAAAAAGCTATAGATACACTTGAAAATGGTGAAGAATGGTTATTAAAACCAAGCTATGCAGAAGATAATGAGTATATGCTAAAACCAGCAATCAAATGGGGCGTTACAGAAGGAAACTTCTGTCATATGAATGAACTTTTTGGACCAGTACTTTCAGTAATGCGTGCAAAAGATTTGAAACATGCAATTGATCTTGTAAACAAAACTGGATATGGACTTACTTCAGGAATAGAATCACTTGATGCAAGAGAGACAGATTATTGGAGAGAAAATATAAGAGCAGGTAACCTTTACATAAACCGTGGAACAACTGGAGCAATAGTTCTTCGTCAACCATTTGGAGGTATGGGAAAATCAGCTATTGGAGCTGGTAGAAAAGCTGGTGCTTATAGTTATGTTACTCAATTTATGAATTTTGAAGAGGTTAGTATCCCTAAAATTGATAAAGCTCATTTTCATCCTCTAGTTGATATTGTTAAAAATTGGAATAGTGAAGCTGCCAAAGGTACACATAAAACTTTTAAAGAAGATTTTTCTAAGTTAAGTGTTGCACTTCAGAGTTACTTGAAAAACTTTAAAGATGAGTTTGATGTAGAACACGATTACTTTAAACTTCGTGGAGAGGACAATATTTTCCGTTATATTCCTTTAGAGCGTGTTGCTATTCGTGTAACTAAGAGTGACTCACTTTTTGATATTATGAGTAGAATTCTTGCAGCAAAAGTTAGTGGAGTAGCTCTACATGTAAGTGTAGAGGCATCATTAGAAAATAGTGTAGTATCTTTTCTTTATGAGAATAAAGACACACTTTTAAAATCAACAGATAAAGTGGCTAGAGAGAGTGAAGAAGAGTTCGCTAAGTGCTTTTCTAAAGTAAATAGACTAATTTATTCTGATATAGCTAAAGTTAGTAAGTATGTATTTACTGAAGCAGCTAAATTAGCTAAGTTCATTGTTAGAGGAAAGCCAATGATGGAAGGAAGATTAGAGCTTCTTAACTACTTTGAAGAGCAGAGTATCTCACACTCATACCATAGATATGGAAACATAGGCGTAAGAGCTTTAGATAAAAAGTAGACCACCAAAGTAAGGGGGAAACCCCTTACTTCATTTGCTCTAAAGCAGATTGATTAAGTTCAAGTGCTTTTTTATTTTTTGTTATTCCAGTTTTATTTTTTGTTATATTACTTTTATTTGTAGTGATTTTTGATCTGTTTTCTTCAATACCATCTTTATTGGTCTGTATATTTTCTCTATTTGATTCAATTTGTTCTCTGTTCAACTCTACTAGTTTTGTAAGTGTCTCAATACGTTTTTCATACTTTTGTATGAGATAGTAGATAACATAGATTAAAATAGCAACTATAGCCCATTGTAACATTAGTGACTCCTTGAAAGTTTTTTTAATTATACCTCAATTTTAAAAATATATTCTCGTTTTAGTTTTTTTTCAATTATTTCTTCTATAGATAATCCTGAAAAGTTTATATTCTCAAACTCCTCAATACTATTTGGTTGGTATTTAGATAATTCTCTTAAAACTTTGCCCCTATATGCTTTTGCCCAATGACTTACTACTTTCCCATTCTTGATAAATTTCATAGTAATATGTTTACATGTAAGGGTATAAAACTTTTCATAAAAACTAGCTCGTAAATCAATAACCAAATCTGTACCTATATAATTGTCTAGTGCTTCACTAAAGTTTTCTTTGTAAAAAAGCTCTGGTTTAAAACCATCTATTGTTGCACCTTGCTTAAAACGATAATAAGGTATTGTATCACTTGCTAGTAATGGACCAAAAAGGTTTGAAAAGATAATCGTATTTTTACAAAGCCACTTTTGTTGATTATTATTGAGAGTTTCAAAATCCAAATATTGGTAAGCAACACCAGAATAACGTTGAATTGCTTTACATGTAGAAGAGTTAAGAATATCAAGTTTAGCCAATCTTGCACACTCATCACTATTTTTAATACCAAAGAATTTTTCTAAATTATCAGAACTGTTATTTTCTAAAAAAGAATTTAATTTTTCTACTATATGAAGTCTTTTTTTAAAAAATGTTGGGAAGAGCAAATTTTCATCAGAGAGCTTATTAGAATCGGTAAAATTGGACTTTGCTTCACTTGGAGAGAATAGAATTTTCATCTGATTTCCTTGAAAATTGAAATATTTTTGCATTATAACTAAATAAGTTAAAAAAACCATTGACATTAAAGAACTTTTGAGATATAATTTCACCTCACAAACATCCGGTTGCTGGATTAGCTCAGCCGGTAGAGCAACTGCCTTGTAAGCAGTAGGTCACCTGTTCGATTCGGGTATCCAGCACCATTTTTTGTTATGTGATGTCAAATGACAGTGTTTGACCAGGAATAAATCAATTTTAATGTTAAAGGTGAGATACTCAAGTGGCCAACGAGGGCAGACTGTAAATCTGCTGATTTTTATCTTCGAAGGTTCGAATCCTTCTCTCACCACCATTACATTAATTATGCGGGAGTAACTCAGTGGCTAGAGTTCCTGCCTTCCAAGCAGGTTGTCGCGAGTTCGAATCTCGTCTCCCGCTCCATTGATTTTATTTGGCTGGGAGCTGTTGAATTTTTTCTGCTTATCTTTTACTACAGAATCAGTTCAGTAGACTCTTCTCAAAACCTATAAATCACCTGTTATTATTGTTGTTGCTGTAAGTGCATTTTAAATAAAAATCGCTCATATGGCTCAGAGGTAGAGCACTTCCTTGGTAAGGAAGAGGTCGCGGGTTCAAGTCCCGCTATGAGCTCCATAAAATTAAATATTGAAATAAATAAAATTAAACTTCATACGGAGGAAGAAATGGCTAAGGAAAAATTCGAAAGAAATAAACCACACGTTAATATAGGTACTATTGGTCACGTTGATCATGGTAAAACAACTCTAACAGCTGCAATATCTGCTGTACTATCAAAAAAAGGTCTTGCTGACTTTAAAGACTTTGATGGTATTGATAATGCTCCTGAAGAGAGAGAAAGAGGAATTACGATTGCTACTTCTCATATTGAGTACGAAACTGAAAGTCGTCACTACGCTCACGTAGATTGTCCAGGTCACGCGGATTATGTTAAAAACATGATTACTGGTGCTGCTCAGATGGATGGTGCTATACTTGTTGTTTCTGCAGCTGATGGTCCTATGCCTCAAACTAGAGAGCATATCCTTCTATCTCGCCAAGTTGGTGTTCCATATATCATTGTTTTTATGAACAAATCAGATATGGTTGATGATGAAGAACTATTAGAATTAGTAGAGATGGAAATCAGAGAACTACTTTCTGAGTATGAATTCCCAGGAGATGATATTCCAATCATTGCTGGATCTGCTCTTAAAGCTCTTGAAGAAGCAAAAGCTGATCAAGATGCTGAGTGGAGTGCTAAGATAATGGAACTTATGGATGCTGTTGATACATATATTCCAGAGCCAGTAAGAGAAACTGATAAAGATTTCTTAATGCCTGTTGAAGATGTTTTCTCAATTTCAGGTCGTGGTACAGTTGTAACAGGAAGAATTGATAGAGGAACTATTAAAGTTGGTGAGACTATTGAAATTGTAGGTATCAAAGATACTCAAACAACTACAGTTACTGGTGTTGAAATGTTTCGTAAAGAGATGGATCAAGGTGTAGCTGGCGATAACTGTGGTATCCTTTTACGTGGTACTAAGAAAGAAGCAGTTGAGAGAGGTATGGTTCTTTGTAAGCCAGGCTCAATCACTCCTCATACAGTATTTGTTGCAGAAATTTATGTTCTTAGTAAAGATGAGGGTGGTAGACATACTCCTTTCTTTAACAACTATAGACCACAATTTTACTTTAGTACAACTGACGTAACAGGTTCAATCGCACTTCCTGAGGGAACTGAGATGGTTATGCCTGGCGATAACGTTAAGATTAACGTAGAGCTTATCGCTCCTATCGCTATGGAAGAAGGTACTAGATTTGCAATCCGTGAGGGTGGTAGAACTGTTGGTGCTGGTGTTGTTGCTACAATAACAAAATAATTAAAAGAAAAAGTAAAGAGGGAAGAGTAATCTTCCCAATTTTTAAAGGCAATTTAGATGACTATTAAAATAGGATTAAAGTGTGTTGAGTGTGGAGATATAAACTACACAACAACAAAAAACTCAAAGACATATACTGAAAAGTTTGAAGCTAAGAAGTATTGTCCAAGACTTAAAAAGCACACAGTTCACAAAGAAGTGAAACTTAAAAGTTAATTATCTCCCTCTTCGGAGGGATATAATATATGTAGGGGAGTAGCTCCAATGGTTAGAGCACTGGATTCCAAATCCAGGTGTTGTGGGTTCGAGTCCCTCCTTCCCTGCCACTAAAAGGTAAAAGTCTCGGTTTTTACCGTAGCTTTAGTAGCGTGTTAATTTTTAAGGAGCGTTGCTTTTTAAAAAGATGAAATTAAGGTATATACATGGAAAAATTGGTAACTTATTACAATCATTCAAAAGTAGAACTAACAAAAGTTATTTTCCCGATTAAAGAACAGATTAGAAATGCTTTTATATCTGTTTTTGTAGTTGTTACTGTTGTATCACTATTTTTAGCATTAATTGATGTGATTATGTCAGCTTCTTTATCTGCAGTGATGTAAGATGGAAGATATGGATCACAAATGGTATGCTATCCAGACTTATGCTGGAAGTGAACAAGCAGTAAAAAGAGCAATCGAAGAGATTGTTGTTAACAACTCAATTGAAGATAAACTTAAGGCAATCATCGTTCCAACGGAAGATGTGATTGAAGTTAAAAATGGAAAGAAAAAGATAACTGAAAGAAGTCTATATCCAGGATATGCATTTGCACATCTTGATTTAGATACAAGACTTTGGCATATGATTCAATCATTGCCTAAAGTTGGTCGTTTTATTGGAGAGTCTAAAAAGCCTACTCCATTAACGGAAAAAGATATTCAAGTTATTTTAGAAAAAGCAGAGAAAAAAGGTGCACCAAAACCAAAAGTCTTCTTCGAAACAGGAGAGAGTGTACGGATTACAGAAGGTCCGTTTGCAAACTTTACAGGTGCAGTTGAAGAGTATGATATGGAACATGGCAAGTTAAAACTAAATGTTCTTATTTTTGGTAGAAGTACGCCAGTAGAGATTCTCTACACTCAAGTTGAAAAAATAGTTTAAAGGATAATAAATGGCTAAAAAGATAACAGGCGAGATTAAATTACAAATCGCTGCCGGAAAAGCAAATCCATCACCACCAGTTGGTCCAGCTCTTGGACAGCAGGGTGTTAATATTATGGAATTTTGTAAAGCATTTAATGAAAAAACAAAAGATAAAATGGGTTATAATATCCCAGTTGTTATCACTGTTTATGCAGATAGAAGTTTTACTTTTATTACAAAACAACCACCAGCATCAGATTTAATTTTGAAAGCAGCTGGAATCAAAAAAGGTACTGACAATCCACTTAAAAACAAAGTTGGAAAGCTTACTAAAGCACAAGTACTTGAAGTAGTAGAGCAGAAAATAGCTGATCTAAATACTAATGATCGTGAACAAGCAGCTAAAATTATAGCTGGTTCTTGTAGAAGTATGGGCGTTGAAATAGTAGATTAATTTTTCCCTTAACCGCTTAGGGTAATAAACGGAAGCAAAATTGCGTGGAGATATAATAATGGCAAAAATAACAAAAAGATTTCAGGAATTACTGAAAAAAGTTGAAGCAGAAAAGAAATATTCTGCAACAGAAGCACTATCAGTTGTAAAAAGTTTAGCTTCAGCTAAATTTGATGAGACAGTTGAGATAGCATTAAAATTAAATGTTGACCCTAGACATGCTGACCAAATGGTTCGTGGTTCTGTTATCCTTCCTGCTGGAACGGGTAAATCGGTTAGAGTCGCAGTTGTAGCAAAAGATGCAAAAGCAGATGAAGCAAAAACAGCTGGTGCTGACATAGTTGGCGCAGATGAACTAATAGCAGATATTCAAGCTGGAAAGATTGACTTCGACGTTTTAATCGCAACTCCAAACATGATGGGATTAGTTGGTAAAGTTGGACGTATTCTAGGACCAAAAGGTATTATGCCTAACCCTAAAACTGGAACTGTTACTATGGATGTAGCTAAAGCAGTTGAGAATAACAAGGGTGGTCAAGTAAACTTCCGTGTTGATAAGCAAGGTAATATCCACGCTGGTATTGGTAAAGTTAGCTTTGATGAAGCTAGCCTAACTGATAACTTTATGACTTTTGTGAGAGCAGTCAACAAACTAAAACCAGCATCAGCAAAAGGTAAGTATATTAAAACTGCTGCACTTTCATTGACTATGAGTCCATCAGTAAATATGGATAACCAAGAGTTAATTGACTTAAAATAATATCACGAGAGCTTTATGTTCTCTTTCTAAATGTAATAAAATCTATGATTTGAGACAGTTGAGGCTTCACAGCTTAATTCGAGAGTTTTCTCGACTCCACTTGAAATCTCGGTCGGAAAGGAGAAAAAATTGACTAAAAATCAAAAAGTTGAAATTGTTAAAAACATAACTGAAGAGTTTAAAGCTTCCGCCGCAGTAGTAGTTTGTGATTTTAGAGGAATAGATGTTCCTGCTATTGAAGAACTAAGAATAGACGCAAAAGAGATGAATGTTAAAGTTAGAGTAATTAAAAATACTCTTGCAAGCATTGCTATGAAAAATGCTGACATTGAAGGAATTGATCTTACAAACACAAATATTTTTGTTTGGGGCGAAGATCAGTTAGATGTAACTAAAGTTGTAGCTAAATTTGCTAAAGCTAACGATAAATTTGTTATTAAAACAGCATTTATCGATGGCGAAGTTTCTGATGCTGCTAAAGTTGAAGCTCTTTCTAAAATGCCATCACGTGATGAGCTTATTGGAATGTTACTTCAAACTTGGATGGCTCCAGTTACAAACTTTACAATTGGTCTTGATGCTCTTAGAGCTCAAAAAGAAGAAGAGTCTGCATAATAAGCAGTAAAATCAACATAAGTTTCTCGGCAAAGCCGTAGCTTTAGATGATATGAATTTCAAAGGAATTACTTCCTTTGAAAGAAGAAATTAAATGAAAATAAGGATTAAGAAATGGCAATTTCTAAAGAAGACGTATTAGAATATATTTCAGGTCTATCTGTACTTGAATTAAGTGAATTAGTAAAAGAATTTGAAGAGAAGTTTGGTGTATCAGCTGCTCCAGTTATGATGGCTGGTGGTGCTGGTGATGCTGCAGCTGTAGAAGAGAAGACTGAATTTGATGTAGTTCTAGTTGAAGCTGGTCCTAAGAAAATTAACGCTATTAAAGCTGTTCGTGCTATCACAGGTCTTGGACTTAAAGAAGCAAAAGAAGCAGTTGAAAGTGTTCCTACTGTTCTTAAAGAAGGCATATCTAAAGATGATGCTGAAGCTGTTCTTAAGCAGATCGAAGAAGCTGGTGCAAAAGCTGAACTCAAGTAGTTTCAAAACTTGTACTGAAGGGGAGTTAATTCTCCCCTTACAAAAATGTGATAATAAACTAGTCGTGATAAAAGCTACTTGTGTTAGTAGCAAAAATACTTTCCTTTTAAACAACTTCGTAAGGTAGACTCATGTTAAATAACCTTAAATCGGGAAATCGCCTAAGAGTAGATTTCTCAAAAGTACCAAGAAAAATTGACGTACCAAACCTTCTTCAAGTACAACAAAAAAGTTATGAACACTTTCTAAATGTTGGTAATCCTGAGCAAGAGAGTGGTATTGAAAAAGTTTTTAAATCAATATTCCCAATCCATGACCCGCAGAACAGACTCTCTTTAGAGTATATCGCTTCTGAAATCGGAAAACCTAAATATAACGTACGTGAATGTATGGATAGAGGATTGACTTATTCAGTTAACCTAAAGATGAACATTCGCCTTATTTTATGGGATAAAAATGAAAAAACCGGTGAAAAAACTGGTGTTAAAGATATAAAAGAACAAGCAATATTTATTAGAGAAATTCCTTTAATGACGGAAAGAACATCTTTCATTATCAATGGAGTAGAAAGAGTTGTTGTTAATCAACTACACCGTAGTCCTGGTGTTATATTCAAAGAAGAAGAGAGCGCAACAGTAGTTAACAAACTTATCTATACTGCTCAAATCATTCCAGATCGTGGAAGTTGGTTATATTTTGAATATGATGCAAAAGATACGTTGTTTGTAAGAATTAATAAGCGTAGAAAAGTACCAATAACAATACTTTTTAGAGCATTAGGTTATAGCAAACAAGACATTTTAAAACTATTTTATCCAGTTTTAAATATAAAAATTAGAGATAATAAATTCTTGATGAATTTTGCACCAGAAAACTTTGTAGGCAGAGTAGATTTTGATCTTAAAGATGAGAACGGAAACTTACTGATAGCAACTGGCAAAAGATTGACTAAGAAAAAAGCAGAAAAATTTGTAGAAGATGGAATTAAATTTGTTGAGTATCCAATTGAGACTCTAGTAAATAGATTTTTATCATCTCCAATTATAGACCAAGAGAGTGGAGAAGTTCTTTTTGACACTCTAACTCAACTTGATGAGACAAAACTAACAAAAATGATAGAGCAAGGTTGTGAATCAATCGAAATTGCAAATGACTTGGCAGCAGGTGTTGATGATGCAATCATAAACTCTTTTATAGCTGACACTGAGACATTGAAACTTCTTCGTCAAACAGAAGGCATTGAAGATGAGAACGATTTAGCAACGATAAGAATATATAAAGTAATGAGACCAGGTGAGCCTGTAACAAAAGAGGCTGCAAAGTCTTTCTTTACTGACCTTTTCTTTAATTCTGAAAGATATGACTTGACTAAAGTTGGTCGTATGAAGATGAACCATAAGCTTGGTGTTAATGTTCCAGAATTTGTAACAGTTATGACAAGTGAAGATATTATTAAAACTGTTAAGTACTTAATTAACGTTAAAAATGGTCAAGGTCATATTGATGATAGAGATCATTTGGGTAATAGACGTATTCGTTCAATTGGCGAGCTTCTTTCAAACGAGTTACATACTGGTTTGATTAAGATGCAAAAAGCAATTAGAGATAAATTTACTGGATTAAGTGGTGGTACTGAAGAGCTTATGCCTCACGACTTGATAAATTCAAAAATGATTACAAGTACTATCATGGAATTCTTTTCAAGTGGACAGCTTTCACAGTTTATGGATCAGACAAACCCTCTTAGTGAGATAACTCATAAAAGAAGACTTTCTGCTCTTGGTGAAGGTGGTTTAGTAAAAGAGCGTGCTGGATTTGAAGTGCGTGACGTTCATCCAACTCATTATGGCAGAATTTGCCCTGTTGAG
Organism: Sulfurospirillum arcachonense; assembly: GCA_015662785.1. Lineage (GTDB taxonomy): Bacteria > Campylobacterota > Campylobacteria > Campylobacterales > Sulfurospirillaceae > Sulfurospirillum_A > Sulfurospirillum_A arcachonense_A. Next base: position 23,154 of record DQTM01000274.1, read on the forward strand.
ACTCCTGAGGGTCAAAACATTGGTCTTATTAATACTCTAGCAATGTACTCAAAAGTAAATGAAATGGGTTTTGTTGAAGCACCATACAGAAAAGTAAAAGATGCTAAAATACTTGATGAAATTGTATATATTACTGCAACTCAAGAAGAGGGATTAGTAATTGCACCAGCTTCTACAGTAGTAGAAGATGAAGCAATTGTTGAAGACTTTATTGAAGTCAGAAGAGATGGTGAAATCATTTTAATTGAAAAAGAAAAAGTAGATTTGATTGACCTTTCATCTGGAATGATTACAGGTGTTGCAGCTTCATTGATTCCTTTCTTGGAACACGATGATGCTAACCGTGCACTTATGGGTTCGAACATGCAACGTCAAGCAGTTCCTTTAGTATGGACAGATGCTCCTATGGTTGGAACAGGTGTTGAAGCTATTGCCGCTCGTGATGCTTGGGCTTCAGTGAAAGTCAAGCGTGCAGGAATAGTTGAAAAAGTAGATAATAAAAACATATATATTTTAGGTGAAGATGAAAATGGTGCTTTTATAGATCATTATGGTCTACAGAAAAACTTAAGAACAAACCAAAATACTACATTTACTCAAAAAGTTATTGTAAAGCAAGGTACTAAAGTTGATATTGGTACTGTTATAGCTGATGGTCCTAGTATGGATCAAGGTGAAATGGCGATTGGTAAAAACGTCATGGTTGCATTTATGCCTTGGAATGGTTATAACTTTGAGGATGCAATCGTTCTTAGTAAGAAGATGATAAGAAACGATGCATTTACTTCTGTTCACACTTATGAAAAAGAGATTGAAGCTAGAGAGCTTAAAGATGGTGTTGAAGAGATTACTAAAGATATTCCAAATGTAAAAGAGGAAGATTTAGCTCATCTTGATGAAAGTGGTATCGTAAAAATTGGTACTTACATTAAACCAGGAATGATTTTAGTAGGAAAAGTATCTCCTAAAGGTGAAGTTAAACCAACACCTGAAGAGAGACTACTTCGTGCAATTTTTGGAGAAAAAGCTGGTCATGTTGTAAATAAATCTATGTATGCTGCAGCTTCTATGGAAGGTGTGATAGTAGATGTTAAGATATTTACTAAAAAGGGTTATGATAAAGATCCTCGTGCAATCCAAGCTTACGAAGAAGAGAAAGAGATTCTAGATCGTGAGCATCATGATAAGCTATTAATGCTAGACCGTGAAGAGATGCTTCGTATTAACTCATTATTATCAAAAAATGAATTAAATGAAGATCAAGAGGTAAATAAAAAATCTTATAAAAAGGGTGAAACTCTTAAAAAAGAAGATTTAGAGCATGTTAACCGTTTCTCTTTAAACGCGATAGTAAAAGCTTTTGGTGAAGATACTCAAAAAGAGTATAAAGATTTAAAAACTTACTTCCAAACAGAGAAGAAAAAACTAAAAGAAGAGCATGACGAGAAGTTAAATATTATTGAAAAAGATGATATTTTACCAAGTGGTGTTGTTAAGCTTGTAAAAGTTTATATCGCAACTAAGCGTAAGCTAAAAGTTGGTGATAAGATGGCTGGACGTCATGGAAATAAGGGTATTGTTTCAAATATCGTTGAAGAAGTAGATATGCCTTATCTTGCAAATGGCGAGAGTGTTGAGATTGTTCTTAATCCACTAGGAGTACCAAGTCGTATGAATATTGGACAGATTTTAGAGATGCACTTAGGACTTATTGGTAAGCGTTTAGGAAATCAAATAGCAGATATTTTTGAAGAAAAAACTGACGAATGGATTAAAGAACTTAGAGCAAAAATGATAGCTATCGCTGAAGTTGCAAAACTTATGGATGCTAAAAACTTTGTTGATGGATTAAGTGATGACGAACTTCTTGTTTATGCTAGAGACTGGAGCAAAGGTGTTAAATTTGCTGCTCCTGTATTTGAAGGAACTAATCAAGAAGAGTTCGATAAGTTATTTGAATTAGCAAAAATAGATATGGACGGAAAGTGTGAACTATATGATGGGATGACTGGTGATAAAATGAAAGAGCGTGTAAATGTAGGTTACATGTATATGCTTAAACTTCATCACTTAGTTGACGAAAAAGTACACGCAAGAAGTACAGGACCATATTCACTTGTAACTCAACAACCAGTTGGTGGTAAAGCACTATTTGGTGGACAGAGGTTTGGTGAGATGGAAGTATGGGCACTTGAAGCATATGGTGCAGCTCATACACTAAGAGAAATGTTAACAGTAAAATCAGATGATGTAGAGGGAAGAATAGCAGCATATAAATCGCTTACTCGTGGTGAAAATATCCCATCAACTGGTATACCTGAGACATTTTTTGTATTAACAAATGAGTTGAAGTCATTGGCTTTAGATGTTGTAATTTATGACGAGGTGGAAGAAAATGAAGAATCTAGTACCGATTGAAATTCATGAAGAGAATAGACCAAGAGATTTTAAAGCGTTTCAATTAAGACTTGCAAGTCCTGAGAAGATTCGTTCATGGAGTCATGGTGAAGTAAAAAAGCCAGAAACAATAAACTACCGTACGCTTAAACCAGAGCGTGACGGTCTTTTTTGTGCAAAGATATTTGGACCAGTACGTGAGTATGAGTGTCTTTGTGGTAAGTATAAAAAGATGCGTTATAAAGGCGTTAAGTGTGAGAAGTGTGGAGTTGAAGTAACTAGTACTAAAGTACGTCGTTCACGTATGGGTCACATTGAGCTTGTTGCTCCTGTTGCACATATTTGGTATGTTAATTCACTACCAAGTAGAATAGGAACACTTCTTGGCATTAAGATGAAAGATCTTGAGCGCGTACTGTATTATGAAGCGTATTTAGTAAAAGCTTCTGGCGATGCTTTTTATGATGCAGAAGGTAGTAAAAAAGTAGAGAAATATGATGTTCTAAATGAAGAGCAGTACCAATCTTTAAATCAAAGATTTGAGCATACTGGCTTTGAAGCAAATATGGGTGGAACTATAGTTCAAGAGCTTTTAAAAGATCTTGACTTGATCGATATTTTATCAACTTTGAAAGAGGAGATAGGTAATACTAATTCTGAAGCAAAGAAAAAGACGATAGTTAAAAGACTTAAAGTTGTAGAAGCATTTTTAAATAGTGGTAACCGTCCAGAGTGGATGATGATAACTATGTTACCAGTTCTTCCACCAGATCTTAGACCTCTAGTAAGTCTTGATGGTGGTAAGTTTGCAGTTTCAGATGTAAATGATCTTTATAGAAGAGTCATTAACAGAAACTCAAGACTTAAAAGATTGATGGAACTTGATGCTCCTCAAATCATTATTCGTAATGAGATGAGAATGCTTCAAGAAGCTGTTGATGCACTATTAGACAATGGTCGTAGAGCAAATGCAGTAAAAGGAGCTAATAAGCGTCCTTTGAAATCACTTTCAGAAATCATCAAAGGTAAGCAGGGACGTTTCCGTCAAAACCTTCTTGGAAAACGTGTTGACTTTAGTGGGCGTTCTGTAATCGTTGTTGGACCAAATCTTAAGATGGACCAGTGTGGTCTTCCAAAGATTATGGCACTTGAACTATTTAAGCCACATCTATTATGTGCTCTTGAAGAAAAAGGCTATGCAACAACTATAAAACAGGCTAAAAAGCTTATTGATGATAAGACTAATGAAGTTTGGGAGTGTTTGGCAGAAGTGGTTAAAGATCACCCTGTAATGCTAAACCGTGCACCAACGCTTCATAAACTCTCTATTCAAGCATTTCATCCAGTACTTATTGATGGTAAGGCAATTCGTCTTCACCCATTAGTCTGTTCTGCTTTTAATGCGGATTTCGATGGTGATCAGATGGCTGTTCACGTTCCATTGAGTCATGAAGCGATAGCTGAGTGTAAAGTTTTGATGCTAAGTTCTATGAACATTCTTCTTCCTGCAAGTGGTAAGGCGATTACTGTACCGACACAAGATATGGTACTTGGTCTTTACTACCTTTCATTAGAAAAAGTAGGGGCAAAGGGTTCAAATAAGATATTTGCAAACGTAGATGAAGTAATTATTGCTATGGATGCAGGTTACCTTGATGCTCATGCAAAAATAAAATCTGTCATTGATGGCAGAACATTATTTACTACGGCTGGTAGATTGATACTTCAATCAATACTTCCTGATTTTGTTCCAGAAGAGCTTTGGAATATAGTAATGAAAAAGAAAAACATTGGTGCTTTAGTTGATTATGTGTTTAAAGTTGGTGGATTATCTGTTACTGCTGAATTCCTAGATCACTTAAAAGATCTTGGTTTCAAGTATGCAACTAGTGCCGGTATTTCTGTATCTATTGATGATATCAGAGTACCAGATACAAAAGTAGCAAAAATAGCAGAAGCTAAGAAAAAAGTTGCTGATATACAAAAACAATATAATTCTGGTTTATTGACAGATCAAGAAAGATACAATAAAATTATTGATATCTGGACAGATGCTAACAACGATGTTGCATCTGAGATGATGAAACTTACAGAGACTGATAAAGATGGTTTTAACTCTATCTATATGATGGCAGACTCTGGAGCTCGTGGTAGTGCTGCACAAATTCGTCAGCTTGCTGGTATGCGTGGTCTTATGGCTAAACCAGATGGTTCTATTATTGAGACTCCTATTATCTCTAACTTCCGTGAAGGACTAAATGTTCTTGAGTATTTTATCTCAACTCACGGTGCTAGAAAAGGTCTTGCGGATACTGCACTTAAAACAGCAAATGCTGGTTATTTGACTAGAAAGCTGATAGATGTTGCACAAAATGTTAAAGTTACTATGGAAGATTGTGGTACTCACGAAGGTGTTGAAATCACAGAAATCACTCATAGTGGTGACTTGATTGAGTCACTTGATGAGAGAGCACATGGTAGAGTATTAGCTGAAGATATTATTGATTCTATTACAAATGAAGTTCTTTTTACAGAGGGAACATTGATAGATGAAGAAAAAGCATTAGCACTAAAAGAAGCTGAGACTAAATCAGTTACTATTAGAACACCTATTACATGTAAAGCAAAAAAAGGTGTATGTGCTAAGTGTTATGGTATTAACCTTGGTGAAGGTAAGCTTGTTCGTCCTGGTGAAGCTGTAGGTATTATATCAGCGCAATCAATTGGTGAACCTGGTACTCAGTTGACGCTAAGAACATTCCACGTTGGTGGAACTGCATCAACAGAGTCTCAAGATAGACAAGTAATCGCTAAAAAAGAGGGTTTCATAAGATACTACAATGTTAAAACTTATCAAACTAAAGAGGGTAAATCAATAGTTTCTAACCGTAGAAATGCGGCAATTTTACTAGTTGAGCCTAAAATTAAAACCCCATTTACTGGTGTTATTGATATTGATCATGCTCATGAAGAGACTATCATCACAATAAAAAGTGAAAATGATAGTGTTAAGTATAGCTTTAGAAAAGGTAACTTAGCAAAACCAAATGAGCTAGCTGGTGTTAGTGGAAAAGTAGAGGGTAAATTTTATATCCCTTATAGTAGTGGTGACACAGTAGAGATAAATGAAAGTATTGTTGAAGTTATCAAAGATAGCTGGAATGTTCCAAATCGTATACCATATGCGAGTGAGCTAAGAGCTAAAAATGGTGACCCAGTTGTACAAAAGATTAAGTCTGGTGCAAATGGAACTGTAAAGTACTATAAGCTTACAGGCGACTACCTAGATCGTTTTAAAGAAGTTAAAAAAGGTGATATAGTTGTAGAAAAAGGTCTTTTTGCTGTAATTGCTGATACTGAAGATAGAGAAGCAATTCGTCACTATATTCCAAGAAATTCAGTTCTTGATATTTGTGACAATAGTGAAGTAGAGTCATCAACTTTAATTGCAAAACCAAGTTCAAATGAGCAGATGGTAGTTGCTGAGTGGGATCCTTATTCAACTCCTGTTATATCTGAAGTTGATGGAGTTGTTGCATTTGAAGATATTGAACCAGGATATACAGCGGCTGAGCAGTTTGACGAAATCACGGGTGAGAGTAAGCTTGTTATTAATGAGTACTTACCAAGTGAAACAAAACCTACTATAGTAGTAGCAACCACTAATGGTGAAATAATAAGGTATCCATTAGAGCCGAAAACTGCTGTTTTTGTTAAAGATGGTCAGAGCATTGTTCTTGCAGACATCATAGGACGTACTCCTAAAGCTGCTACAAGATCAAGCGATATTACTGGAGGTCTTCCAAGAGTAAGTGAACTATTTGAAGCAAGACGTCCTAAAAATGCAACTGTTATTGCTGAAATTGATGGAACAATTAGATTTGGTAAGCCACTTCGTTCTAAAGAAAGAATCATAATAGACGCTGAAGATGGAACAAGTGCAGAGTATCTTGTTAACAAAAACATACCTATTAACGTTAATGTTGGTGAGTTTGTTCATGCAGGTGAGCATCTTACAGAGGGTGTAGTTTCAAGTAATGATATCTTAAGAATTATGGGTGAAAAAGAGCTTCACCGTTATATAATTAGTGAAATTCAGCAAGTTTATCGTTCTCAAGGTGTTGCGATTAGTGATAAGCATATTGAGATTATTGTATCTCAGATGTTACGTCAAATTAAGATTGTAGATAGTGGAGATACTAAGTTTATCGTTGGTGATTTAATAAGTAGACGTAAGTTTAGAGAAGCAAATGAGAAGATTATGCAGATGGATGGTGAACCAGCGATTGCTGAGCCAACTCTACTTGGTGTAACTCGTGCGGCAATCGGAAGTGATAGTATCATTTCTTCTGCGTCATTCCAAGAGACTACTAAAGTTTTAACTGAAGCTAGTATCGCTGGTAAGATGGATATGCTTGAAGATCTAAAAGAAAATGTTATCTTAGGACGTATGATTCCTGTTGGAACTGGTCTTTATGAGAAAAAAGAGATGATATTAAAACTAGAAGATGGAGAGAGTTAAGCTGAGGGTAACCTTAGCTTAATTTGATTTTAAGCAAAATTTAAGTAAAATACCGGTTCTCTGAAATCTGTCTTTAAAGGTAGATTTGAGTGAACCAGTATTTTAGGTTCAAGTGACGAGTCTACATGTAGACTTTAAGAAAAAAAAGTAAAAGGAAAAATCGTGCCAACTATCAACCAATTGGTAAGAAAAAACAGAAAAAAGGTGATCAAGAAGTCAAAATCACCAGCACTTGTTAAGTGTCCTCAAAGAAGAGGTGTTTGTACTAGAGTTTATACTACAACTCCAAAAAAACCTAACTCAGCTTTAAGAAAAGTTGCAAAAGTTAGATTGACTAGTGGATTTGAAGTAATCAGTTATATCGGTGGTGAAGGTCACAACTTACAAGAACACTCAATTGTTCTAGTTCGTGGCGGTAGAATCAAAGATTTACCTGGTGTTAAATATCACATCGTTCGTGGTGCACTTGATACTGCTGGTGTTGCTGGAAGAACAGTTGCAAGAAGTAAATACGGTACTAAAAGACCTAAATAACTTTTGCTAAAACAGGTGTTGTCCATAAGTTTTGGTAACATTTGAGTAAAATTTAAAAATTTGAAGGATTTTTATAAATGAGAAGAAGAAAAGCCCCGGTAAGAGAAGTATTAGCTGATCCTATCTATAACAACAAAATCGTAACTAAGTTTATTAACTATCTCATGTTAGATGGTAAAAAAAGTACTGCTGCAAAGGTTTTTTATGGCGCAGTTGAGTTAGCAGAGCAGAGAAGTGAAGGAGATGCAAAAGGCATCGAAATCTTTCTTTCAGCAATTGACAATGTAAAACCAGTAATGGAAGTAAAAAGTAGAAGAGTCGGTGGAGCAACTTACCAAGTGCCTATCGAAGTAAGACCAGTTAGACAACAAGCACTTGCTTTGCGTTGGTTAGTATCATTTGCTAGAAAAAGAAGCGAAAGAACTATGGTTGAAAGACTAGCTAATGAGCTACTAGACGCTGCTAACACTCGTGGTGCTACATTTAAGAAAAAAGAAGATGTCTATAAAATGGCTGAAGCTAATAAAGCTTTTGCTCACTACCGCTGGTAATAAGGAAATATTATGGCAAGAAGTAACCCTATACACAAAGTAAGAAACATTGGTATTGCTGCTCACATTGATGCTGGTAAAACAACTACAACAGAAAGAATTTTATTTTATACTGGTGTGTCTCACAAAATTGGTGAAGTTCATGATGGTGCTGCAACTATGGATTGGATGGAACAAGAAAAAGAGAGAGGTATTACAATTACTTCAGCTGCAACAACTTGTCAATGGAGAGGTCATCAGATAAATATCATTGACACTCCAGGTCACGTTGACTTTACTATTGAAGTTGAGCGTTCTATGCGTGTACTTGATGGTGCTGTAGCAGTATTTTGTGCTGTTGGTGGAGTTCAACCTCAATCAGAGACTGTTTGGAGACAAGCAACAAGATATGAAGTACCAAGAATGGTTTTTGTAAACAAGATGGACCGTACAGGTGCAGATTTTTATGAAGTTGAAAAGCAAATTATAAGTAGACTAAAATCAGTTCCAGTTCCTATTCAGATTCCTATTGGAGCTGAAGAAAACTTTAAAGGTGTTGTTGATTTAGTAAAAATGAAAGCACTAGTTTGGGAAGATGAAGCTGCTATGGGTTCTGCTTACGAAGAGAAAGAGATACCTGCTGATTTAGTTGAAAAAGCTCAAAAATATAGAGAGCATATGATAGAGATGGTATCTGAGACTGATGATGTACTTATGGAAAAATTTCTAGAAGGTGAAGAGATAACTAATGAGGAAATTATGGCTGGCATAAAAGCTGGTTGTAATGCGATGACTTTTATCCCTATGCTTTGTGGAACAGCATTTAAAAACAAAGGTGTTCAACCTTTACTTGATGCTGTTGTTGATTACATGCCTGCACCAACTGAAGTTGCTGCTATTAAAGGCGAGTATGAAGATGGAACAGAGACTACAGTTGAGTCAACTGATGATGGAGAATTTGCGGCACTAGCATTTAAAATTATGACTGATCCATTTGTTGGACAACTTGCATTTGTAAGAGTTTATCGTGGTAGTTTGGATAGTGGTAGTTATACTTACAACACATCAAAAAATAAGAAAGAGAGAGTTGGACGTCTTTTAAAGATGCATGCTAACAAAAGAGAAGAGATAAAAACACTTTATGCTGGTGAAATCGGTGCAGTTGTTGGTCTTAAAGATACACTAACTGGTGATACACTTGCAGGTGAAAAAGATCAAGTAATCCTAGAAAGAATGGATTTCCCGGATCCGGTTATCTCTGTTGCAGTTGAGCCAAAAACTAAAGCTGACCAAGAAAAAATGGGTATCGCACTTCAAAAACTTGCTCAAGAAGATCCTTCTTTTAGAGTTGAGACTGATGAAGAGAGTGGACAGACTATTATCTCTGGTATGGGTGAACTTCACCTTGAAATTCTAGTAGATAGAATGCTTAGAGAGTTTAAAGTTGAAGCTGAAGTTGGACAACCTCAAGTTAGCTATAGAGAGACTATCAAGAAAACTGTTGAGCAAGAGTATAAGTATGCTAAACAATCAGGTGGTCGTGGTCAATATGGTCACGTTTATCTTAGACTTGAGCCTCTTGAAGCTGGTACTGGCTTTGAGTTTGTTAACGCTATCAAGGGTGGATCAGTTCCTAGAGAATTTATTCCTGCTGTTGAAAAGGGTTGTAAAGAAGCTATGGCTGGTGGTGTTCTTGCTGGATACCCAGTTGAAGATGTTAAAGTAACTCTATATGATGGAAGTTACCATGATGTTGATTCAAGTGAAATGGCATTTAAACTTGCTGCTTCTATGGGTTTCAAAGCTGGAGCAAGAGCTGCAAATGCAATTATACTTGAGCCAATGATGAAAGTTGAAGTAGAGACTCCTGAAGATTTCATGGGTGATGTTATAGGTGACCTTAACAGAAGACGTGGACAAATCAGTTCTATGGAAGACAGAAGTGGAAACAAGATTGTTAATGCATTTTGTCCTCTTTCAGAAATGTTTGGTTACTCAACTGATCTAAGAAGTGCAACTCAAGGTCGTGCTTCTTACTCTATGGAATTTGATCATTATGAAGAAGTTCCTAAGAATGTTGCTGAAGAGATTATCAAAAAGAGAAACGGATAATATATCTATTTTAATTTTAAAGCCAAGTATGCGGATGCATACTTGGCTTTTTTTTTACTTAAAATGTCCTCATAGCTCAGCTGGATAGAGCACTTGATTCCTAATCAAGAGGTCACGCGTTCGAATCGCGTTGAGGACACCACTATCATTGTATACACAAACCTTTTTTTATCTTAACAACTTTAGTATGAAATAAATATGACAGCTTATTTAAAGTAATATCGGAGTAAAATTATATCAATTTACTAGGTAAGGTTTTTAGAACTTATGGCAACAATAACCGTTGACGATAGAGAGATAAAAGTTAAAGATGGTGCTTTACTTATTGAAGAGCTGTTAGCAAATGGTATTGAAATACCACATTTTTGTTATCACCCTGCTTTAGGAAAAGATGGAAATTGTAGGATGTGTATGGTTGAAATTGAAGGTAAGAAAAGACCTCAAATAGCCTGTGATACACCTATAATTGATGGTATGATTATTCGCACTAAGGGCGAAGGCATACAAAGAGTAAAACGGCAGATACTTGAAATGGAACTTATTAATCATCCGATTGATTGTCCTGTTTGTGATCAAGCTGGTGAGTGCTCTTTGCAAAACTACTATATGGATGTTGGTCTTTACGAAAGTAGGCTTGGTACTCCAAAAACACGTGGTGAAAAACATGTTGATATAGGTGC
>DQTM01000179.1 GCA_015662785.1 Sulfurospirillum arcachonense
GTCCAGAAACATATCCATCATGTGTTTCACTTCTACCTTTGTTTAAATCTATATTAGATACAAAACCTGTAAAAGTATTTGGCTGTCCAACATCTATAGTTAAGGGAGTTCCTCCGTTTGACATAGTTGGCATGGTTGAGCTTAAAATTGCACCACTTCCTGCAAATTCTACAACCGCGTTTTGTTGATCTACTATTTCATACACTTTTCCAGCTGGCTCATCTACCTTGTATAGAGCAGGATCATAAGTGACACTAGGATCATATTTTTCAAAAAAAGTTAAAACCTGAATAACACCATCCCAAACACTACCAAGGGCTGGTTGCGGAACTCTTTTTGTATAAGTCATATCTAAAACATCTTTTTCTCCTGTTGGAGAGATGATAGTAGAGCTAAAATGCTCAACATTTGGTATCTCTTGGATAGTTTGAAGTTTCGCAGTTGTTACTAGAGGGTTTGAGGTGTCTAGTGAACTAACGTCTTCATTTGTAACTACCCAATTCAAATTAGCATCTAAAGTAGGTCTTACTTCAACTGTGTTACCATTTATATCAGTTATAGTTACTAAAACAACTTCGGATTCTTTTGGATTTTGAAGTGCCGTAGTATTTGAAACCGTTCCATTTATACTCAAAGTTTGGTTTACTGTATTTATTGGATCACTAACTATATCTGCACTATCTAAGTCTATCTGTGTTGCATTGATTATTATTTTTGGGTCTAAATTTGCAGAGTATGTAACAGCAGTTGTTGCTTCTGGTGGAAAGTATAAAATATCAGGAAGGTTTATTTTTGTTTGACCTTCTACACTACCCAAAACTATATCAGTTACATTTGTTATTTGATTAGCATCTCCAAGCTCGTTTGTGTTTTTTCCATAGTATCTTCCAAACTGTTCCATTATCTCAGGTGAAAGAGTTGTTGGAGTGATGTTTCCGCCACTTGTACCTAAAAGGTAGTTTCCATTTGCATCAACCATATCACCATTTATATCTATAGAAAATTCTCCGGCTCTTGTATAAAGAGTTTCACTTCCTCTACTTTGAACTCCAAACCAACCTTCATCACTTAGAGCTAAATCAAATACATTATCAGTAAATTGAAATATTCCTTGGTTCATATTTAGCTGAGTTCCACTTGGACGGCTACCGTGACCGATGTCATTTACAGTACCTTCAAAATATGAATCTGTCATAGCAGTAGCAAAGTGTGTTGAAAACTCGGGAGTATTTCCCTTATATCCAATTGTACTTATATTTGAGATATTGTTGGCCCAAACATTTATACCAAACTGTTGAGACATTATCCCACTTATACCGTTATAAAATGATGCGTTCACAATTTACTCCTAAAAAAACTCTACTATATATTCCATAGGAACATAAGAAGAACCTAGTTTCATAAGCGGTTGACCATTTTCATATCTAACTGATTCAACAGGGTAGATACCAAACTGAGTCTCTTGTTGTTTGTCATTTGCATCTAGGTATTCTGATTTTACACTATAGTATCCTGCTGGAAGTTGTTCTCCACTGTCACTATACCCATCCCACTCAAAAGCTAAAACACCACTTTTACCTGCTTGATTATCTAATGAAATCTCTCTTACAATAACTCCATTTTTATCAGTGATAGTCATCTGTCCCGCTTTTATCTCTTCTTGAAAATATATTTCAAATTTTGCTGAACCAGATTCAGGAAGTGTAACAGCATTTGAGCCAAGACTTGCCATCTTTCCAATAGCTGCAAGCGATCCCATATCCATACTACTGTTTAGTTTTGCAACTAACTCTTCCATCGCTTTATTTGTATTGTTTGCAGATTCGAGAGTTGCAAGCTGAGAGGTTTGAGTAAGTATCGTTGATGAATCTACAGGATCCGTTGGATCTTGGTATTGCAATTCTACTAAAAGAAGCTTCATAAAAGCATCCCCATCTAAAACACTATTAGGATTTTCTGTTATTCCGCTAGTTGTTGAGCTTCCATTTGCTACTGTATTTAAATCTTGTGTTATTCCATCGATTGCCATAATATATCCTTTATTACACGTACCGAGGGACAATAAGCTCTATGCTAGTTGTCTCTTCTTCTTGTACCTCATCTTCAAAAGTTTCATCTAACTCTTTTGATGTCTTATTGTTTTGTTGTTGTTCTTTATTATCTTTTTGTTCACTAAAATTCATATCTAAGTTTGTAAATCCCATATTCACAAGTGAGTTTTTAAACTCTGCTTGATTTTGCGTAAATAGCAACATAGTGTTTGCATTTGATGAGATGTTTACATGTAGATTGTTTCCACGATTTACTATAACTACATCTACTTCACCCAATCCTTTAGGATTAAGTGCGAGTTGAACTCTCATAAAAGGGGGTTTATAATTCTCTAGTTTTTCTTTAAAATCAGCGGCAAAGTTGCTGAAAGTATCTTTTGATGGACTTAACTGTTTAGAAGCTAAAGTATCAATTTTTATAGTTGTTTTTAACTCGGTTCTACTTACTACTGGTTCTGTTTTTGTTTCAGTTGCTTCTGTTTCTACTTTTGTATTTTCTAGTATAGTTACTGATGGTTTTATGGTTGCTTGCTTATCTGTTTTTATCCCTTGAAGTATATTTTCAATCATACTTTTCTTAGATATAGTTGATTCTACTTTTGGCTCATTTATTCTTGTAGTATCTGGTTTTTTTATTTCGTTCTCTATTTTTACATGTAGCTCTTCTTTAACTACTTTTGTTTTAAGATCTTTTTGCTCTTCTTTAACTACTACTTTTGAAGCTTCATCTTGAACTATTTTAAGAGTTTTTTTAACTTCTTCACCAGTTTTTACAGATATTCCTTCTTTTTTCTCTTCAACTATTTTTTCTTTTACTATCTCTTTAGCTACTTGAATAGTAGCCTCTTTTTTATCTTCTTTCGGAGCGCTCATAATCTTTTCAAAAAGTGTAGGCTCTTTTTTGGTTTCGTTTCTTGGCTTTTCAATATTGTTTATAGATAAAACTGTTGGTTTAATTTCAACATCTTTTTTAGATTCAAGCACAACTTTTTCACCTATCTCTTTTGGAGCTACAAAAAATTCTTTTTTAGCCAAAATAGGAAATTCTTTTTTTAGAGTATCTAAGCCCATATTTTTTACAGATATTTTTTCTAATCCTAAATCATACTTTTTTGACAGTTTTAGAAGGTCAGTTATGTTGTTAACATCTTTTAACTCTTTTAGAGCAGTTTCACTGTTTATAAGTTTTGTAAGTTTGTTTGAGAGTGAAGGAAAAGATGATATCTTTGCATCAGGGTTTTTAAGTAAAGAGATAACTTTTAAAAGATCTTCTAAAAGATGGCTATCTAAAGACTTTTGCTCACCTTTTGTACTTAAATCTACTTTTGTATCTTCTAATGAACTGTCTACTTTTAAAGTTAGTTTGCTATCCTCTTCAGATATTTTTATAGATTCTTTTATTTGAGCAAACATTACTGATAAAAAGTCTTTTGCAGAAGGTTTACTATCACTAGCACCAACATCTTTTGAGCCTTTAACAGTTGGTTTTGCTTTTGCTACGTCAATACCAGTTGAAATGGAAAATATCTCTTTCATAATTTGCCTTTAGAAATTTATCTACAAAATACAAGGCAAAAGACGTTCCCTTTGCTGACATAGCTATTTTAAGAAAATTTAGATATAATATCTGCCTTAAAAAAGAATAGAAACCTAAATAACAATTTCCTTAGACTGAAAAGTACTAAAAAGAGGGATTTTTGATGGGCTTCGCCCATTAAAAGGAGAAACAAAATGGATATGAACTTTAAAAACATTGCGGTTATCGCACACGTTGATCACGGTAAAACAACACTTGTTGATGAATTATTAAAACAATCAGGTACATTTGATGCTCATACTAAAACAGAAGAGCGAATGATGGACAGTAATGATTTGGAAAAAGAGAGAGGAATCACAATTCTCTCTAAAAACACAGCAATTCACTATAAAGATACAAAAATCAACATTATAGATACTCCAGGTCACGCTGATTTTGGTGGTGAAGTTGAACGTGTTCTTAAAATGGTAGATGGTGTTTTACTTTTGGTAGATGCTTATGAAGGTGTTATGCCTCAAACTAAGTTTGTTGTAAAAAAAGCACTTTCAATTGGACTCCGTCCGATTATCGTTATTAACAAGATTGACAAAGATTCATCTGACCCTGAGCGTGTTATAGATGAACTTTTTGACCTTTTCATCGCTCTTGATGCAACAGAAGAGCAGTTAGAATTCCCAATAGTTTACGCTGCAGCTCGTGATGGCTATGCTAAGTACAACATGGAAGATGCAAATGAGAACTTAACACCTCTTTTTGATACTATTTTAAAGCATGTTCCAAGTCCGACAGGCACAATTGAAAATCCACTTCAACTTCAAGTTTTTACACTTGATTATGATAACTATGTTGGAAAAATTGGAATTGCAAGAATTTTTAATGGAATTGTAAAAAAGAACCAAAACGTTATGCTTGCAAAAGCTGATGGGGAACAACTCAAAGGTCG
The DNA here is from genome assembly GCA_015662785.1 of Sulfurospirillum arcachonense. Lineage (GTDB taxonomy): Bacteria > Campylobacterota > Campylobacteria > Campylobacterales > Sulfurospirillaceae > Sulfurospirillum_A > Sulfurospirillum_A arcachonense_A. The sequence goes on from DQTM01000179.1 coordinate 4,532, forward strand.
TATCTCAAAACTTATTGGTTTTGATGGACTTGAAAGAATAGACATAGATGAAGCAGCATGTGGAGATATCGTAGCAATTGCTGGATTTGAAACACTTGATGTTGGAGATAGCATTGTAGATTCAAACAACCCTATGCCTCTTGACCCATTGCACATTGAAGAGCCTACTCTTTCTGTTGTATTTGCTGTAAATAATTCTCCTTTAGCTGGTCTTGAAGGAAAGTACGTAACTTCAAATAAGCTTGATGAACGTCTTGAGAGCGAGATGAAAACAAATATCGCTATGCGTTATGAAAACACTGGTGAAGGTAAATTTAAAGTAAGTGGACGTGGTGAACTTCAAATCACAATTCTTGCAGAAAACATGAGAAGAGAAGGTTTTGAGTTTAGTCTTGGTCGTCCAGAAGTTATTAGCAAAGTAGAAAACGGTGTTAAACTTGAGCCTTATGAGCATTTAGTAGTTGACGTTCCTGATGAGTTTACCGGAGTTGTTATAGAGAAGCTTGGAAAGAAAAAAGCTCAAATGACTACAATGAATCCAACTGGTGATGGTCAAACAAGAATAGAGTTTGAAATCCCAGCTCGTGGGCTTATCGGTTTTCGTGGACAGTTTTTAACTGATACAAAAGGCGAGGGTGTTATGAACCATTCATTTTTAGATTTTAGACCACATAGTGGCGGCGTTGAACATCGTAAAAATGGAGCTTTGGTTTCTATGGAAAATGGTGTAGCAGTTGGTTATTCACTGTTTAACCTTCAAGATAGAGGAGTACTTTTTGTAGAACCTCAAACAAAAGTTTATGTTGGAATGGTTTTAGGTGAGCATGCTCGTCCAAATGATTTAGATGTAAACCCAATCAAAGGAAAGCAGTTAAGTAACGTAAGAAGTAGTGGAGCTGATGAAGCAATTAAACTTGTTCCACCTCGTCAAATGACTTTAGAGTCAGCACTAGAATGGATTGAAAATGATGAGTTAGTTGAAGTAACTCCAATCGGAATCCGTATTAGAAAACGTGAACTAGACGCTACAAAAAGAAAAAGATCAACTAAAAAAGCGAAAAGCTCTTAATAATTTGTAATTTTATGATAAAATCTCTACATGTAAACCTTTACATGTAGAGATTATTTATGGAGTTTATCATGCAATCACTTTTAATCGTACTCGTTATTATTTCCACAGTTTTAGCTCTCCTATATAACTTTCTAATCTCAAAGAAAAATCAAGTAGAGAACATTTACGCTAGTGTTGATACGCTTTTGAAAAAGAGGTTTGATTTGATTCCCTCTTTAGTGGCTACCGTCCAAGAAGCGATGAAGCATGAAAAATCTACTCTTGAAGAGTTAACAGTTTTAAGAGCAAATGCTATGAAACCAAATGTAAGTAGTGACCAAATGGCAGGATTTGATAAAAAACTTAGCTCACTTCTTGGCTCTATCATGGTGGCAGTTGAGGATTACCCTGAGCTTAAAGCCAATGAAAATACACTAAATCTACAACACTCACTCAATGAGATAGAAGAACAACTTTCAGCCGCTCGTCGTGCTTACAATCAAAGCGTAACTGACTATAATAACGCCATTGAAATGTTTCCAACTAACATAATGGCAAACTATATGCGTTATAGTAGAAAACAAGTTTTCACTATTGTTGAGAGTGAGAGAAAAAATCCAAATGTTAAAGAGCTTTTCAATAAGTGAAAACTCTCTCTTCTTTACAAGACTTTTTTTATGAAAATATTTATCCAGATTTAGAGTTTTTGGAGCAAAAAAGAGTAGAGATATATGCTTCACTAAAGAGAATTGTGATTGTGATTTTTATTCTTACATGTACATTCTTTTATATGCTCTATGATGTCATACCAAATACATCTGATCTGCTCATACTCTGTTGTATTATCCCTTCTGGGATATTTACTTTTATATATAAAATGAAAGTGAGTGGATATGCCTCTTTGTTTAAAGACCAAGTTATTGAAAGATTGGTAGAGTTTATTGGAGATACTCTAACATATAAAAAACTTGGGTTTATAAGCGAATATGAGTACAAAACAAGTGCATTATTCCCTCAAAAAGTAGATAGATATAGTGGCGATGATTTGGTTGTGGGTAAAGTAGATGGTGTTGATGTTCGTTTTTCAGAAATTCACTCTGAAGTGAAAAAAAAGGGCAATAAAGGAAAAACTTACTGGCTAACTATCTTTAGAGGACTTTTTTTTGTTGCTGATTTTAATAAACACTTTAAAGGTAAAACTGTAATTTTACCAGATAATAGTGAAAAGTTTTTAGGTTCTTTTTCTCATTTCTTTCAATCATTTAGTTCACGTGGGGAGTTAGTAAAGATGGACAGTCCAGAGTTTGAAAAAGAGTTTGTAGTTTATTCAGATGATCAAATAGAAGCGAGATATATACTTTCTCACTCTTTAATGGACTCTATTTTGAAGTATAAAAAGCTAGTAGGAAAAAATATATCAATTAGTTTTGTAGGTTCAAATATTTATATAGCTATTGGTTTTAAGCAAAAACTTTTTGAACCAAAAATATATAAAAAAGTAACCAGTTTTGATGAAGTGAGGTTTTATTTTGAGATATTGAGTTTAACCTCAGATATAGTTAAACACTTAAATTTAGATATAAAAATTTGGTCTAAAAGATAATGTGTCTTTTTGTTTACCAAAAGGTAGTATACTACTGCGCTATTGAAGATATATATTTTAGGGATTTTGTTTCAGCAAAGTAGAGTCTACTTTGAAAAGTGCTATAAAAGAGAGTAGGGCCATAACTGAAGCA
>DQTM01000079.1 GCA_015662785.1 Sulfurospirillum arcachonense
CAATAATAGCGCAAGTCAAACTGTTAAATGCAAAGAGTGGACAAGTAGATACTCAAAAAATATACAAAATTTCAAAACAAAATCGTTATCCTTTTTTAGCACATAAAATAGCAGTTGAACTTAATGACAAGATAGGTGCTCCTAGTATAAATTGGATGGAGCAGTTTGTTATTTTTGCAAAACACACAGATAGTAAAAAAAGTGAAATTGTTATTTCTGACTATACATTAAGCTTTCAAAAAACTATTGTTAAAGGCGGATTGAATATATTTCCAAAGTGGGCAAACAAAGTTCAAAATGCTTTTTACTATACTTCATACAATGGTGCTAAACCAACTTTATATAGAGTAGATGTAAGAAGTGGTAAGAGAAAAAGAATTATATCTAGTGAGGGAATGTTAGTATGTTCAGATGTCTCAAAAGATGAGACAAAACTACTCATCACTATGGCTCCAAATGATCAAGCTGATATTTATGTGTATGACATTAATACAAAAGATTTAGAAAAAGTAACGTCATATAGTGGTATAGATGTTAATGGTGGCTTTATAGATGACGATAAGCGTGTTGTTTTTGTTTCTGATAGACTAGGTTACCCAAATATATTTGCACAAAAGATTGGGAGTAGAAGTGTTGAGCAGATGGTATATCATGGAAGAAACAATAACTCAGTTTCAGCATATGATAATTATATCGTTTACTCAAGCCGTGAAAAAACAAGTGAATTTGGTGCTAAAACATTTAATCTCTATTTGATTTCAACAAAAACAGATTATATACGCCAACTTACAGCAACAGGAAAAAACCTATATCCAAGATTTGCTGATGATGGTGAGACAATTATGTTTATAAAATACTACAATAACCAGAGTGCATTAGGGGTTATTCGTCTAAATGCAAACAAAAGTTATCATTTTCCATTAAAAGTTGGAAAAATACAGTCCATTGATTGGTAATTTAAGAAAAAGATGATAAACTAACGATAAATTAATATAAAAAAGGGGTAGAGATGAAATTACTACTAGCAAGCTTAACATTGGCAATGCTAATATTTACGGGATGTAGTCAAAAGAATCCAGATGTGGACATGACAGGAAAAGATGGTAAGAGTACAGAGGTAAATGCAGATAAAAAAGCAGATGATCTTTCTGGTATGGATTCAACTAACGGCACTTCATCTGATATGAATAAAGATGCTGCTGCAAATGTAGTTGCAGATGCTATTGCAGCTCTAGAAAGTGATGTAAATAAAATATATTTTGATTTTGACAAGTATGATATTCGTTCAGATATGGAAGGTCAAATTAAGTCAAATGCAAGACTGTTGAATTCAATGAAAGCAAAAGATTTTTCAATCAAGATAGAAGGAAACTCTGATGAGTGGGGTACTGATGAGTATAACTATGCGTTAGCTTTAAAAAGAGCTAAAAGTGTAAAAGAGTCTTTGGCAACTTATGGTGTTGATTCATCTCGTATTATGATAGTATCTTTTGGTGAGAGTAATCCTGCTTGTAAAGAGAGTAATAAAGCTTGTTGGGATAAAAACAGAAGAGCAGAATTTAAACTACTTCCATAGTAAAAATTTTAATGAAAAAAATTATAACTACTTGGCTAATTGTGACTTGTTCACTCTTAGCCAATGAGCCTTCGGTTTATGGTGCTGGAAATTTAGATAGTGCCAATCCGTATGGTTTAACTTCAAGTGAAAAACATATTCTCAAAAATAGTGACAAAGTAAAAGATTTGGCAGAGGGTGTTGGCAGTGTCAAAATAAAGCTAAATCGTATAAATGAAAATTATGAAGGTCTGCGTTCTGTGACTGAAGCATTTGGTTCTAAAATTGCTAAAGTTGACAAAAAAATATTTGCTTTACAAGAAAATTCAACTACTAAAGATACAACTATAGCTGCTCTTCAAGAAGAAGTATTAGAATTAAAAACTTATGTTAATGAGAGTAGAGCTTTACAAGATGCTAATCAAGAAAAAATAAAATTAGTTCTTGGTGAACTTAGTTCACTTATAGACTCTATCAATAACAACTATGTCTCAAAAGAATCTTTTTCAAAGCTAGAAGCAGAAGTAACAAGATTGCAAGTATCAAAAAAAGTTTCGTCAGTTTCAACTAAAAGTGGCGCAACACTGCTTAAAGAAGGCACTTCACTATTTAACAAAAAATCATATAGTGAATCAAAACTAAGATTTACTCAGCTTATTAAAAAGAACTATAAACCAGCGCGTAGTAATTTTTACTTAGGTGAGATAGCATATTTTCAAAAGTCATATACAACAGCAATAGAGCATTACAAAAAAAGTATTTCACTTTATGATAAAGCTGATTATATGCCGGTACTTCTATATCATACAGGGATATCATTTAGTAAATTAAAAAAGAGTTCACAAGCAACTCAGTTTTTTAATGCCTTAAAACAGAGTTATCCTGACTCAAAAGAAGCTAAATCTATTAACTAAGATTTCATCAATAACCATTATGGTATAATCCTTAGTTTTAAAAAACCAAGGAGAAAATTTATGGCAATAAATGACAATCAAGTCGTTTCAATCAGTTATGAATTGAAAGACGTTGCTAGTGGGGAAGTGATAGATAGTAATCTTGAAGCTGCTCCATTAACATTTATCGTAGGAAAAGGTCAAATAATCCCAGGCCTAGAGAATGAGCTAAAAAGCTTATCACAAGGGGATAGTGCAGATATAGAAGTAGCTGCAAAAGATGGATATGGTGAGTATGACGAAGCAGCAGTTCAATCTCTTCCAAAAGAGCAATTTGCTGGATTAGAGATAAGCGAAGGTATGACTCTTTATGGTCAAGGCGAAGATGGCGGAACAGTTCAAGTTATAGTTAAAAGCTTTAATGATGAAACTGTAAATGTAGATTTTAATCATCCTTTAGCTGGAAAAGATCTTCTTTTTGCTATTAGCATAACTGAAGTTCGTGAAGCTACCGCAGATGAGTTACTAAACGGATTCGTTGGTGCTCCTGCAAGTAGCGGCGGTTGTGGATGCTCAGAAGGTGGCAGTTGTCACACTACAGAAGAAAAAGAAGCAAAAACAGCAAAAGCAGACGATCACGAATGTTGTGGTGGTACGGGCGGCTGTGGATCACACTAGTTACATAGCTAACTCAAGAGCCTCTTTGGAGGCTCTTAAATCAGCAAACCTACTGAAAAGTCTTAACATTAATGCCATAATAATTGGTGAATGTGGAACAGGAAAAGAGACTTTAGCAAAGTTTATACTTCCAAAAGCACAGGTTGTTGATGGAAGATCCCTCTCAGAAGTACTATCTTTTATAAGTACAAATGATTTAATTATTATTAAAAATTTTGATAAAATATCAAATTACCAAAAACTTCAAAATGCAATAGATGAGTATAAAACAAGAGTTATAGCAACATCAAGAACTGAACTGTTAGATAGAATAAGCAGTGATTTTTTTAGTTTAAAAATAACTATACCTCCTTTAACACAAAGAGAAGAGGACATAGAACCCCTTGTTAATAAGTTTTTTAAAGAGGTATCGACTATATTTGGAAACGATAGTAGCGATGTATCTTTAAAAGATTTAAATCTTGATTTATCTAGAAATTGTCACTCTTTACGAAAATCTGTTTACGCAAAGTATCTTATAAGCTCATTTTGTGAAGAAGATGTAATGCAAGTAATGGAAGAATTTTTATCAAAAAAACTTGGTGGAAGAAATGACTATAGAAATCAGTTGTATCTTTTTGATGTGCCAATGCTTAGAAGTGGATTTAAAAAGTTTAATTCTCAGTTAAACATGAGTGAAAAATTTGGACTTAATAGAAATACTCTTAGAAAAAAAATAAATGATTATAAAGACAAATACAAATTACAATAAAGGTAAATAATGAGCAAAAATATTTTTATATTTCCTGGACAAGGAAGCCAAAAAGTTGGCATGGGAAAAGATTTTTATGATAACGATGCATTGGCTCGTGAAATGGTTGAAAAAGCAAGTCAAAGATTAGATTTAGATTTTACAAAATTACTATTTGAAGAGAATGACAAGCTTGAGTTAACCCAGTATACTCAACCTGCAATTTTACTTGTAAGTAGTATTGCTCATGCACTATTTGTTAAAGAGAATAAAAACACTCCTTTGATGGCCTTAGGTCATTCACTTGGTGAATTCTCAGCTTTGAGTGCTGTTGGAGCTATAAACTATCTTGATGCTGTTGAGTTAGTTCATAAACGTGGTATTTTTATGCAAAAGGCTTGTGAAAATATAAATGCAGGAATGATGGCACTTATTGGTTTGAGTGATGAGAGTGTAGAAGAGATTACAACTATTCAAAGAGAAAATGGAAAAAAAGTATGGGCTGCAAACTATAACTGTGATGGGCAGATAGTTGTTGCTGGAGATAAAGATGATTTAGGTTCATTGGAAGTAGTTTTTAAGGAAGCTGGTGCAAAAAGAGCGATACTTCTCAACATGTCTGTTGCATCTCACTGTCCGCTTCTTCAAAGTGCAATAGCTTCACTTGGCGAGTACCTAGAGAAGTATCTGAAAGATGATTTTTTAGCTCCTATCGTTTCAAATGCAACGGCAGATTTATATAGCAGTAAGAAAGAGGCTTTAGACGTACTTTCTCGTCAGCTAATTTCACCTGTCAAGTATAAACATTCGATTGTACATGTAGAGGCTAAAGCAGATAATTTTATAGAGTTTGGTGCAACTGTTTTAAAAGGACTAAATAGACGTTCAACTAAAAAACCAACGCATTGTATAACAGATATGGAGTCTTTAGAGAAAGTGTTAAGCGAATTATCATGAATTTGACACTTGTCCAAAATATCCCAAAACTAAAGAAGATGAGTTTTGATAAGTTTGAAGAAGAACTTAGTAAAATAGATTCTGATTTAGTTGTTTTTCCAGAACTTGCACTTAATGGCTATATGTTAAAAGACGCAGTTTTTGAAGATGCTTATTCTATGAGTGAAATTGAAAAATTTGCAACTCTAAGTAAAAAGAAGGATATAGTTTTTGGATGTGTTTTAAAAATAGGACACAAAATACACAATAGCGCAGTATATTGTAGTGGTGGAGAAGTATTACATGTACACCATAAAAATATACTTCCAAACTATGGACTCTTTCAAGAGGCTCGTTTCTTTTTTGAGGGCGAGAAGATGGATAGTTTTGAGACAAGTTTTGGTGAAGTTTTGATGGTTGTTTGTGAAGAGATGTTTAGTGCAAAAGTTATAGAAAAAATAGCTTCAACTAAACCTCAACTTCTCATAATTTTAGCAAATTCACCAGCTCGTGGTTTTGAAGATGACAAGCTTCTTATAGAACACCAATGGAACTCACTTTTAACTACAAGTGCAATTCTCTCAGGTGCGAATGTAGTATTTGTAAATCGCGTAGGGTTTGAAGATGGACTTGGTTTTTGGGGTGGAAGTAGACACATAAACCCAAAAGGTGAAGTAGTAAAAAAAGCAGAACTTTTTGAAAAAGAGTTCTTACATGTAGTGTTAGATAAGCACATCTCAAAAACACAAAAATATTTATTGAGAATAAAATAAGGATAATTAGATGAAATTAGCAATAATGGGTGCAATGCCTGAAGAAATAGAACCACTTTTAGAATTTTTTGGAAAATATGAAACTGTAAATTATGCAAATAATAACTACTATGTTGTGAACCATAAAGGCAATGAAATAGTTATAGCTTATAGTAAAATAGGAAAAGTAAATTCAACTATAATAGCATGTACCATGATACAAAAGTTTGGTTGTGAAAAACTTCTTTTTAGTGGAGTTGCAGGTGCTGTCAGTCCTGATCTTAAAGTTGGCGATTTAGTAGTGGCTACAAAGTTAGCTCAACATGATTTGGATATATCTGCTTTTGGACACCCTTATGGATTTGTTCCTGAAGGTTCAGTTTACGAAGAGGCTGATGCTAAGCTTATAGAGATTGCAAAAGATGTGGCGAGTGAAAAAAATATAGATTTAAAAGATGGTATTATTGTAACTGGTGACCAATTCGTTTGTGATAGTGAGCGAAAAAATTGGATAGCAAAGACTTTTGATGCGAGTGCTTTAGAGATGGAAGGTGCAAGTGTAGCAGTTACATGTAACGCTTTAAATATCCCATTTTTTATACTTCGTGCTATAAGTGACGCGGCAGATATGGATGCAAGTTTTAGTTTTGATGAGTTTTTAGAGACATCAGCTAAAATAAGTGCTGATTTTGTTATAGCGATGGTAGAAAAAATAATAAATGATTAATATAAGTAAAAAACTTTTACGCACAACAGGTCGCACTGTAATGAAATATAACCTCATAAAAGAGGGCGATAAAATTCTTCTTGGACTTAGTGGAGGGAAAGACTCTTTATGTATGGCTCATGTTTTTAAACACTTGCAACGTGTTTCTCCTATAAAATTTGAGTTTAAAGCAGTTACTATTTCTTATGGAATGGGTGAAAATTTAGAGACTTTAAAAGAACACTGTAAAGAATATGATATAGACCATGAAGTGTTCGATACTAAAATCTTTGAGCTTTCAAAAGAAAAAATTAGAAAAAATTCATCTTTTTGTAGTTTCTTTTCTCGTATGAGAAGAGGAGCCTTATACTCTTATGCAAAAGATAATGGTTATGAAAAACTTGCTCTCGCTCATCACTTAGATGATGCCGTAGAGAGTTTTTTTATGAACTTTAGTTACAATGGAAAACTTCGTTCTATGCCTCCTGTTTACAAAGCAGGCAATGGTTTAGAAGTAATCCGACCTTTTATACATGTAAGAGAACGCCAACTTCGTGAACAAGCAAAAGAACATAATATGCCGACTATTGGGGATGAAGCTTGTCCTGCTATGAGGTTTGACATTAAGATGCCAGTAGCTCGTGCAAAAACGAAAGATATGTTAGCAAAAATGGAAGAAGAGAACAAAGAACTATTTGTTTCACTTAAAACTGCTTTTGAGAATATCAATACTTCTAGCTTTTGTGAAGAAGAGTATTTAGTAAGATAAAATAGAGACAAGGAAAGTTAATGGAAAGTTGTATATTTGTAGGTGTTGCAGGAGGAAGTGGATCTGGTAAAACTACAGTTGCGCATAATCTTATAAAAGCTTTTAGTCCTGAGGAAGCGGTATTAATCCAACAAGATGCATACTATAAAGAGATTAAAAACAGGTCTTTAGAAGAGAGAGCTAAGACTAATTTTGATCATCCTAATGCTATAGAGTTTGAACTTTTAAAGGAACATTTGATAGCACTTAAAAACTCTAACTCTATAAACAAACCTGTATATGATTTTACAACTCATCTAAGAAAAGATGAAAAAATAGTTATAAAACCTTCTAAAATAGTTATTGTTGAAGGCATACTTGTATTGGCTGTCCCTGAGATAAGAGATATACTTGATGTAAAAATATTTGTAGATACTGATGCTGATGAAATGCTTTTAAGACGAGTAGAGAGAGATATAAAAGAACGTGATAGAACTTTTGATTGTATTAAAGAGCAGTACTTAGAAACTGTTAAACCTATGTATTTAGAGTTTTGCGAACCTTCAAAAAGATATGCAGATATAATCATACCTCGTGGTGGTGAGAATAAAATAGCAGTAAATATGGTTTTAGCAAAATTAAAAAGATACCTTAAAGAAGGTAATTTAAGTTAAAATAGTGTTAGAGGTATCTTTTAAAACCCCTCCAACATTGTTTTCCACAGTCTATCAACATCTTCATCATTTAAAAACATACAACTTTTTCTCTCAAATAACTCTTCTACATGTAGACGATTAAAAGTATTTGACCAAACACACTGTTCGTGGGCTGGCATAAAACCTCGTATGAGTGATAAATCTTCCTTTACAGGCTCTTCACAGTTAAAACAGATGAATTCATCGTGTAGCCTTCCTTCATACTCTAAAAGCTTTATATACGCTTCTATAGCCACTCTTTTAGGATTTTGTGAGTGCCATATAAAACCACAATCTTCTAAAAGGTTAAAATAGAACTCATGAATCTCATCTATATCTTTTAAGTGAAGAAAAAATAGCTTTATAAAAGCTTGCCAAATGAACATTCTGCTGTGTTCTAAGTTCCACTTAGAAGCTAAATGAAGCACTCCACTAAGTTGTGGTATGGTTGATTTTATAGAAGATTTTGCTTCAAAGTCTATTTTATAGCCTAAATTTATGTGCGAATGTCTTGCTCCATAAAATCTATAAAGTGTTAAGACACTTTTCTTTGTTAGAACAGTAACAATCAAATCTTCATCTTTAACTGGGTTAAAGTTTATAATATATCCTTGCATACGTAATTTTATCTATAATATATTAATTTAAAATAAATTTATAAAAGTAAATAAAATATAAATTTGTTTATTTTATTGACTTATAAGTTTAAATAAGATATAAAGGTTTTTTTAAAGCCCATCAATAGCAGTTTAATTGAAAACTAAGTGACCTTTTAGTATGCTTAGGCACTTTTAACTTAAAAGGATAGGATTTGAAGAGAAATTTAATAACTAATTTTAAAGACAATTGTGGTTTTGGACTGTTGGCAAACATAAATAATATACCAACTCACCAAAATGTTGAGGACTCTATAAAAGCGTTAGAGAGAATGATGCATAGAGGTGCAGTTGCCGCTGATGGGAAAACTGGTGATGGTAGTGGACTACTATTTTCACTTCCTAAAGAGTTTATGAAAAGAGAAGCAAAAACTTTAGGAGTTGATCTTCCTAAACAGTTTGCAGTAGCAATGGTCTTTTTACAAAATGATAACCAAAAAAGAGTTTTTGAAGATATTTGTGAAAAAAATGACCTGAAAGTTGTACTTTACCGTAATGTTCCTATTAACATAAAAGCACTAGGTAGAAAAGCACTTGACTCTCTTCCTGAAATTGTTCAGATTTTTGTAACACCTGCCTCTTTAATCGCAACTAAAAGATTTGATGCACTTCTGTATTTGACTCGTCGTGAAATAGAAATGGCACTAAATGCGGATAAAGATTTTTATATACCATCGTTTTCAAATAAGGTTATATCTTATAAAGGTTTGATTATGCCAACGCATATTAAAACTTTTTATCTGGATCTTGAAAACAAAAACTTTAAAACTACATTTGCACTTTTTCATCAAAGATTCTCAACAAATACACTTCCTGAGTGGAGACTAGCTCAACCATTTCGCTCAATCGCACACAATGGCGAAATAAACTCTATAGAATCAAATAGATTTCACACAGAGATGAAGAGTGAGTGTATGAAGTCTCATCTGTTTTCAGACAAAGAGCTTTCAAAGCTTATTCCAATCACAAACTCAAACGTGAGTGATAGTGCTAGTTTAGATAATGTATTTGAATTTATGATAGCAAACGGTTATGACTTTTTTAAAGCAGCTCGTACACTCATCCAAGCTCCTTGGCAAAACTCTCCACATATGGATTCAGACCTGAGAGCTTTTTATGAATTTGCAAGCATTAACTTCGAGCCTTGGGATGGACCAGCTGCTGTTTCAATGACAGATGGAAGATACATAGGTTGTATTCTGGACAGAAATGGTCTTAGACCAGCAAAATATATCATTACAAAAGATGAGCGTATTATTATCTCTAGTGAGTATGGTGTTTTAGACGTTGAAGAAGAAAATATACTTGAGCGTGGTCGTCTTCAAAGTGGACAGATGATAGGTATAGATCTCAAGTTTGGTAAAGTTATGAAAGATGAAGAAATAAATGATTATCTTAAAAACTCAAATAGATATGCAGAGTGGTTAAACAAAAATCTTGTTTATCTTCAAGAGTATGTAGAAATTCCTTTTTCTAAAATGAGTGATTATGAGAGAAAGAATTTAACATATGAGCAGAGATTTTTCAACATAACTCAAGAAGTTAAAGATATGGTTTTAACTCCCATGATGAAAGATGGCAAAGAGGGAGTTGGAGCTATGGGTGATGATACACCTATGGCAGCTTTTAGTAAAAAACAGAGAAATTTTAGTGATTTTTTCAAACAAAAATTTGCTCAAGTAACAAATCCTCCTATTGACCCAATTCGTGAAAAAGTTGTTATGAGTTTGAATGCTGGTTTTGGTGAGATTAGGAATGTGCTTGATGAATCAAGTGAACATGCTAAACGTATTAAGTCAATCTCTCCAGTTTTAATGCAAGAGAAACTAGAAGTTCTTATGTCTTTTGGTGATACTACGCACCCAAGATATAGAGAAGACTATAAAAATAGAGTTTTTTCAACACTATTTGAAGACAATTTAAAAGGCTCTTTAGAAGATTTAGTTTACGATGTAATTCAAGCAGTAAAAAAAGAGAAAATAAAAACTATATTTTTAGATGATAGAGGTATGAATAAAACTCTAAAACCAATACCAATGCTCATGGTTATGGGAAGATTAAACCAAGCACTTTCGCAAGATGGTATTAGACATAAAGCTTCAATTATCACTATAACAGGTGAAATTTTTGATGCTCATTCATGTGCTACACTTATAGGGTTTGGTGCAAGTGCTGTTTATCCTTATATGCTTTATGCTACAACTTTAGAAGAGTGTAAAGACAATTCTATAACTTCCTACGAGACAAAAACAGCTCTTAAAAATGTAAACTCTGCACTTAATCAAGGGCTTTTAAAAATCATGTCAAAAATGGGAATAGCTACTATATCATCTTACCGAAGTTCATCTTTGTTTGATTGCTTAGGTCTTTCAGATGAGGTTGTTGATGATTGTTTTAAAGATTCATATGTCATGATACCAGGACTTGGTTATGAAGATATAGAGAAAAAACTAAAGTTTAACCATGCCAAAGCATATGAGTTAGATTTGAGTAAAAAACTATTTCCACTTGAAATTGGTGGATTTTATAAACATCTTGATGGAAGTGAGTTTCATGATTTTGGACCTGCTGTTGTTCATGCTATTCAAAAGCTTGCAGCAAGTGGTGAAAAAGAGGATTATAATTACTATAAAAACCTTGTAAATGGTAGAGACTTAAAGTTTATTCGTGATTTTTTTGTACTCAAAAGCGATAGAAAGCCTATAAGTATTGATAAAGTAGAATCAAAAGAGAAAATTTTCAAAAGATTTGCAAGTGCAGCTATGAGTCTTGGTTCAATCTCCCCTGAAGCTCATGAAACTTTAGCAGAGGCAATGAATAAAATAGGTGGTATGAGTAACTCTGGTGAAGGTGGCGAATCGACTGAGAGACTGAAAACAAATAAAATTTCAAAAATTAAACAAGTGGCATCTGGACGTTTTGGTGTTACGCCAGAGTACTTAAGAAGTGCAACTGAGATTCAGATAAAAGTAGCACAAGGGGCAAAACCAGGAGAAGGTGGTCAATTACCAGGGCATAAAGTTACTTCACTTATAGCATCTCTACGTTATACGACTCCTGGAGTTACTCTGATTTCGCCTCCTCCTCATCATGATATTTACTCTATAGAAGATTTAGCTCAACTTATATATGACTTGAAACAAGTTAATCCAGAAGCTACAATAACTGTTAAATTAGTGTCAACTGCTGGTGTTGGAACGATTGCGGCTGGTGTTGCAAAAGCATATGCTGACAAAATCATCATCAGTGGTGGTGATGGTGGAACTGGAGCAGCTCCTCTTACTTCTATTAAATTTGCAGGAAATCCTTGGGAACTTGGACTTAGTGAGGCACATAATGCACTAAAAGCAAACCATCTTAGAGACACTGTCCATCTTCAAACAGATGGTGGGCTTAAAACTGGACTAGACGTTATAAAAGCGGCACTTCTTGGAGCTGAGAGTTATGCATTTGGGACAGTGGCACTTACTGTGATAGGGTGTAAAATACTTAGAATTTGTCATCAAAACAGATGTACAGTTGGTGTTGCAACGCAAGATGAAAAACTAAGAGAATATTTTGTAGGATCAGTTGATAAGGTAGTAAATTTCTTTACACTTCTAGCTGAAGATGTTCGTGAACAGTTGGCACAGCTTGGTTATGAGAATATGGAAGATATTATAGGAAGAAGTGATTTCTTACATGTAAAGGACGATGAGTTTGCTCAAAAGTTTGACTTCTCATCAGTTCTTATGAATATTGATGGAATTAATACATGTCAAAAAACCTCAAATGACCCATTTGATCCAAATGAGTTTGAACATGATATCTTAAAAGAAGTATTCAAAGTTATAGAGAATCCTGAAGAGAAAATAGTTTTACATAAAACAATTAAAAATACAAATAGAAGCTTTGGTGCACTTGTAAGTGGTGAAATAGCAAAATATTATGGAAACAAAGGTTTACCAGAAGATAGTATAAAGTTTGAACTTGATGGAACTGCTGGACAATCTTTTGGAGCATTTTTGATAAATGGTGTAAAGATTAGACTTCACGGAACTGCCAATGACTACATTGGAAAAGGTATGAATGGTGGGCAGATTGTCATTCTTCCAAAGTACCAAAGAGAGGGTTATACAAGCGGTGGTAATACATGTTTGTATGGTGCAACCGGAGGAAAACTTTTCATAGCAGGTGAAGTTGGTGAGAGATTTTGTGTAAGAAACTCTGGAGCCATTACTGTAGTTGAGGGAACTGGAGATCATGCTTGTGAGTATATGACAGGTGGAGTTGTCACAATCCTTGGTAAAACAGGAGTTAACTTCGGGGCTGGTATGACTGGTGGTGTAGCGTTTGTTTACGATACGGAGCATGTCTTTATAGATAAGCTAAACCAAGAGTTAGTAATTGCAGAGAGAATAGATACAGATGATATGGATGAAGCTAGACACTTCTTAAAAAGACAGCTTAGAGCACATATAAATAAGACAAAGAGTGTGAAAGCAAGTTATATTTTAGATAATTTCCGTCACTCAGTAAGAGACTTTTGGATAGTTCGACCAAAAGATATGACAAAAGCACCATTGAATCCAGAAGAGGGAGATTAAAATTATGGAAATGCAAAATTTTATAAACTTAGAGAGAATAGAACCAAATAGACGTGATAGTAATGAAAGAGTAGAAGATTTTAGAGAAATTTATGAGCTAATGACAAAAGAAGAGGCATCAAGCCAAGCGAGTCGTTGTGTTCAGTGTGGTGATCCATTTTGTCACTCTAAATGTCCTCTTCATAACTATATTCCATATTGGTTAAAATCCATAAGTGGCATGAAAAACGAGTTGGCATTTAAACTCTCAAATGAGTCTAATCCATATCCTGAAATCACAGGAAGAATCTGTCCACAAGATAGACTCTGCGAGGGTGATTGTACTCTAAACGATGGGCATGGTGCAATAACTATTGGCTCAATTGAAACATTTATATCAGAACATGGTTTTAAAAAAGGTCTCAAACCAGAATTCCAAGGTATTACAACTAATAAAAAAGTAGCAATTGTTGGAGCTGGTCCTGCTGGACTTGCATGTGCAACGTATTTGTTAAGAGCTGGTATTAAAGTAGATATGTATGAGAGACAAAATAGAGCTGGTGGACTTCTTACTTATGGAATTCCTGGGTTTAAGTTAGATAAAGAGGTAGTAGCTCGTCGTGTTAAGTGGTTAGAAGAGGCTGGAATGAGTCTATATGTAAACAGCGAAATCGGAAAAACAATAACTTTTGATGATGTTGCTGGCGAGCATGATGCTATCTTTTTAGGCATTGGAGCAGAAACTTCAAACAGAGCAAAATTAAAAAATGAAAATGCAAAAAATGTTTTTATGGCAATGGATTTTTTAAGAGATATTCAGAAAAAACTTTTTCTTGAAGATTATGATAAAAATTATGAAGTAGAAGGTAAAAATGTAGTAGTTATTGGCGGTGGTGACACTGCTATGGATTGTCTTAGAACATCTTTGCGTCAAGGTGCTAAGAGTGTTAAGTGTCTATATCGTCGTGATAAATACAATATGCCTGGAAGTAAAAAAGAGTTTAAAAATGCAAAAGAGGAAGGGGCACTTTTTACATATAATGTTTCTCCAAAAGAGATAGTTGTAAATAGTAAAAATGAAGTCATAGCAATAGAGATGCAAAAAACTATGTTAAGTACAAAAGATGCAAGTGGTAGAGCTTCTGTTGAGGTTGTAAAAGGTAGTGAATTCAGAGTTGAAGCTGATATTGTTATCTTCGCTCTTGGTTTTTCTGCGTCAACTCCAGATTTCTTAGCAGAAAATGGTATAGAGGTAAACAAATGGGGTTCTATAGAAGTTGATTGTAATCATGAAACAAGCAAATCTGGTGTTTATGCTGGAGGAGACTGTAAAAGAGGAAGTGACCTTGTTGTAACAGCTGCGGCTGAAGGTAAAAGTGCGGCAGAAGCAATAATAAAGAGTCTATTGAGTTAAAATGAAAGATTTTTTTCAAGCAGTTATAACCGCAAACAAAGAGATAATAGAACTTTTGGAAAATGGCTCTAGCGAAGAGTTTCATCAGAGTATCTCTTTGGGGGCTGGTGGTGATATTAGTAGTAAAATTGATCTGCTTGCTGAAGAAATTTTTATTAAGCATTTAAGTAGATTTGGCAATATATATTCTGAAGAGTGTGGTTTTGTGGATAACAAAAAAAGTGATGATATTATCATAGATCCAATTGATGGAAGTGATAATTTTGCTTCAAATCTACCGTACTATGGAACTTCTGTTGCTCTTAAAAGAGATGGAAAATGTATTGCGGCAGTAGTTGTTAATCTTGCTAATGGTGAACTTTTTATAAAAGATGAAAGTCGTTTTGAAAGAACGCATATAGGAAAATCACAATTTAAAAATGTAGAAAAAAATAGATACTCAAAACTTGGTCTCTTTGAGCGAACTTATTGCTCAAAAGGTACGCCTGAACTTATGCGAAGATATGGTATAAAATACCGTAGTCCCGGAGCTTTTGCCCTCTCTTTAGCTTATGCTCATGATGTTGATTTTGTTCTTTATGAGGGCAAAATGCGAGAGTATGATATAGCCGCTGGGTTATATATGTGTGAAGATTTACATGTAGAAAAAACAGATGACTTTCTTCTTGTAAGCCAGAATAAGGAAATTTTTGATAAAATACTCCAATTTATTTAAATAACGAGGAGATATATTATGAATTTCAATGAATTATTCGGCAGCTTTCGTAAAAAGCAGTCCTCTCCAAAAGAAGCTCCAAGCCACTGGGTAAAGTGTTCAAAATGTCAATCACTAATGTATTTTAAAGAGATTGAGCACCTTTTCAATGTCTGTCCAAAGTGTGGATATCATATGCGTATTACGGCACAACAAAGAATAAATCTAATATGTGATGAAGATACTTTTACTGAGTTTGATATGTCTTTAGCACCAGTTGATCCACTAAAATTTGTAGATAAAAAATCATATAAAAAACGTATTGCTGAGGCTACAGAAAAAACTGGACGCACTTCATCTGTTATAAGCGGAAGTTGTTCAATTAACGGCGTAAGTACTCAGCTTGTGGTATTTGATTTTAAATTTATGGGTGGAAGTTTAGGTTCAGTAGAGGGTGAAAAAATTGTAAGAGCTATCAGCCGTGCTATAGAAAACAGAGAAGGCTTAGTGATTGTTAGTGCAAGTGGAGGGGCAAGAATGCAAGAGAGTACATTCTCATTGCTTCAAATGTCAAAAACTTCGTGCGCTTTGACAAAACTAAGTGATGCTGGTCTTCCTTTTATATCAGTTTTGACTGACCCAACAATGGGTGGAGTAAGTGCAAGTTTTGCTTGGCTTGGCGATGTTATCATAACAGAACCAGGTTCACTTATCGGTTTTGCAGGACAAAGAGTTATAAAGCAGACTATTGGTGCTGACCTTCCTGAAGGATTTCAAAGAGCAGAATTTTTACTTGAACATGGTTTAATTGATATGATTGTTCAGCGTGGAGAGATGAAAAAATGTATCTCTGATATATTGACATTCTTTGGAAAGAATTATAAAAAAGATGAGTACGAGTTAAAGATAAAAGCTTCGTAAATGAAGATTTACGCTCTTTTAGACTATGAAACATTGGTTAAAAAAGAGTGGTCAATAGAGAGATTTATCTCTACATGTAAAGCTTTACATGTAGAGATGATTCAATATCGAGATAAAAAAGGAGATAGACAAAGGAGAAAAAAAAATTTACAGAAGATAAAATCACTTTGTGATATAACTCTTTTGATAAATGATAATGTAGATTTAGTAGAATTTTGCGATGGTTTACATGTAGGGCAAGAAGACTTACAAAAAACATCAGTTTTTGAAATTAGAAAGAAAATAGGAAAAAAGGTTTTGGGAATCTCAACTCACAATAAAGAGGAGATTTTGAGAGCCAATAGTCTAGATATAGACTACATAGGGCTAGGAGCATATAGAGTAACTAGCACAAAAGACGATGCAAACGTTTTAAAAGAGAGCCTAAGTGGCTTAGCAAGACTCTCTTTTAAACCGGTTGGTGCAATCGGTGGTGTTAGAGTAGATGATGAGATTGATGGTGTTACTTATGCTGTCGTAGGAAGCGACTTGTATGAATATTAAAGTCTTTAGCATAGAGAAAAGTGGTGATAACCATATTGATGCATTAAACAAAGAGTTCATTAAGATGATTTCTAAGAGTGCTTCGGTAGAGGATGTAGTACTTTTTAATAAGCAAATTGCCAAAGCCCAAGTGAAAGGGGCTAAGGAAGCTAAAGAGTCGTATACAAAAACCTATGAGCCTTATCTAAAGGGATACAATATCGCTTTAGATGTAGAGGGAAAGCAGTGTGACAGTTTTGAGTTTAGTAAAATTTTTGATAATGAGATAAATATCAATTTTTTTATTGGCGGTGCTTATGGTTTTAACAAAGAGTTTTTAGGTAAAACTCAAAAAGTTATAAGTCTGAGTAGATTGACGTTTGCCCACAAGATAGCTAAAACTGTTCTTTATGAGCAGATTTACAGAGGGCTTTGTATAAAAAACAACCACCCCTACCACAAGTAGGATATTGAAGGAAAAAAGAACTATGAGAGATAGTGATTTAAAATATTTTGAAGATTTACTTTTAACGAGAAGAGTGCAGATAAGAAAAAACATAAATGATGCAGCTAGAGAGATAGCTTCTTTAAAAGATGATGAAGTTGGAGATGAAGCAGATCACGCTGCTGTTAGTACTGATCGTATGATAGAACAAGCTATAAGTGCTCAACAGAGTCGTGAACTTGTTGAAATAGATTTTTCACTAAGTAAGATAAAAAGTGGTGGATATGGTGTATGTGATATGTGTGAGGAAGATATTAGTTTTCAAAGACTAAAAGTAAAACCTTATGCAAAATATTGTATAGTTTGTAGAGAGATAGTAGAAAAACAAAATAAGTAGGGGGACGTAAGATGGGGATTAAACGATATATACTTTTAACAGTAGTTTACATGTTGGCTATAGGCTTGTATGTGTACAGTTTCAATGGAGATGTGTATACGCTGAGTGTTTATAAGTTTTCATTAGAACTTCCTATTGCATTTTGGATAGTGTTACCAACGATTTTACTTTTTATCGCTTCAACTACTCATATGATGTATTATAGTTTGAAAGTTTTTTGGAAAGATAGAGCTTTAAAAAGAGATTTTGAGAACTTTAAAATTGCGCTTAGTGAAAAAGTTTTAGGTGAAGATAGTACGCTAAAATATAAAAGTGAGTGGTTTAAATTTATTGGAAAAAGTCTTAAAATTTTAAAGTATAAAGAGATAGAAGATTTTAATACAGAAGATGAAAGAATTGAAGCAAATCGCCAAGTACTAAAAGATTTAAATGATGGAAAAATAGTAGAACTAAAAAAATATAGACTTTCATCTGAAAATATACTTTTAGAACAAAATGAGATGAATAGACTTCAAGAAGATACAAAATACTCTTCAACTATACTAAAAGAGTGTAAAGATACAAGTAGTGAATTGTACCAAAAAGCATACTTTGAATATATAAAATATGCTAGTTATAGTGATATTAAAAAATTAGATTTTATTCCAACAAAAGATATGTTTAGAGTTTTAATGGAAAGATACCTTGAAGAAGAGGGAACTGTTGCAATCAAACTTGATCTTGATGAGATTCAAGAACTATTAATGCAGTTTAAAGCAAATCGTGAGGACTATTTAGAACTTGCTTATGAAATTAAGACAAAACTTGAGCCAGATGCTCTTATAGCTCTTTTTGAAAAACTTTATAATTCTCCAGAACATTCAGCTGCAGCTGATGCGTATTTGTATGTTCTTAATGAGTTACAGATGATAGATAAAGTAAGAGATATACTTGAAAATTCTGATGAAGAAGAGTTTGAAAAATGGAAAACAATTCTCTTTTTAAGAGACCATGGCAAAAATGTCAATAGCGGACTTTTTTTAAGAATATAATAGATTGAAAACAATAGATTTTGACCAAGGTATCATTGCCTTGGCTCCCCTTGCAGGATATACTGACCTCCCATTTCGTAGTGTTGTTAAAAAGTTTGGAGCTGATTTGACTTTTTCAGAGATGATAAGTTCAAATGCCTTGCAACATAACTCTAAAAAAACATTTAAAATGCTTGAAAAATCACCATTAGAGACACCATACATCGTTCAGATTGCAGGAAGTGACTTAATTGCTATTCGTGATGCAGTAGAGATACTAAATGACATAGAAGGCATAGATGGTATTGATCTCAATTGTGGTTGCCCTGTACCAAAAGTAGTATCACAAAGTTCTGGGTCATCTTTACTTTTAGATCTACCTCATTTGGGTAAGATAATAGAGACAATAAAAAAATATTCAAACAAACAATATACCAGCGCAAAAGTAAGACTTGGTTTTAGTGAGAAAATTCCAAAGGATATTGCTAAAGCAGTTGAAGGCAGTGGTGTTGATTTTATGAGTGTTCATGGCAGAACAAGAGCTGGAGCATACAAAGCAGCAGTAGATTACGATGCAATAGCAACTATAAAACAATCTGTAAAAATACCAGTTTTGGCCAATGGTGATATTACAAGCTATGAAAAAGCGATGGAAGTTAAAAAAATAACTGGTTGTAACTCTCTTATGATAGGACGAGGTGCCATTGGAAATCCTTGGATATTTCATCAGTTAAAGCATGGTGAGAATTCAGTAGATAGTGCTTTGAAAGCTGAGATTATACTAGAACATTATAACTCTATGGTAGAGTTTCATGGTTCTCATGGTGTAAGTATGTTTAGAAAACATCTTCACGTTTATTCAAAAGGTTATGAAGAAGCTTCTGCTTTCAGAAATAAAATTAATACGATAATAGAGATAGAGCAGATGAGAGATGAAATAGAACTATTTTTTAGTATCCATCACTAAAACTACTTTTTTTGTGTTTGTCTTTTTTATACTGAGTTTTATTTTTTTCTTTATGTAAAAGATTTGCCTCTTTTAGAAGTTTGGCTTTTAACTCCTCTTCTTCTTCATCTTTTAACTCCTCAACATGAAGAATACCCAAGACAAGATTGACGTATTTTTCTAGGGCTATAGGGTAGGTCGCATTTAATCTGATATGTTTTATTTTTTTGAGAATTTCAAATGTTTTTTTGACTCTTTTTTGAAATATTTTAAACTCAAAGGTAGGGTCCTTTAGGTAGGAAATATTGCTTCGAACAAATTTTTCTAAACCTCTTGTATATTTTAATCTTATATCTTTTTCATTAATTTTATTTTCCATAACTACATTTTACCAAAAAGTTGCATAATAAATAGAATATATGGTATAAAAAATAGTGAACTAAAAAACACCAAAGCAGTTACGTCAACAGGTTTACAATTATAGAGTGAAGATAAGTTTACGTTAGTAACGGCAAGCGGCACTAGTAGTTCTAACAAAATAATACCAACTATAAACTCATCTAAATTTAAACTTTTTAGTATCATAATAGAGATAATAGGAATGATGATAAACTTGATGATTCCCACATGAAAAATGAGTTTTAGGTTTAGACTTTTTAGTTTCACACTATATAAAAACATACCAAATATCATGAGCTGAAGAACCATAGCTGCATATGCACCCATCTCTAAAGATTTGAAAATTGAGCTATGAATCTCTACATGTAAGAGATTTAAACTAAGAGCTAAAAGTGCAAACCATATTAATGGTAACTTTACTATATTGAGTAGTGATTCTTTGATACTAAATTGACCTCTTGAGTAAAAATATATTCCTATGGTATATACTACAAATACATTGGCTACATTTATAAGAGAAGTATATATGATAGACTCTTGTCCAAAAATTGCTATGCCTATAGGAATCCCTAGATTTCCAGTGTTTCCTATAGCACTTGAGATGGTAACAATAGAACGCTCTTTAGGTTCAGTAAAAAATGTTTTTGCTAGAAAGAAACTGATGATTATACATAATATACTTATGCCCACGTAGATAAAAGGAGCTTTTATAAGAGCAGCATCTATACTTTTTGTATTTAAACCCCAAAAAGTAAGCATAGGTTGTAAAAAATAGATAGATATTATGACTAGTGATTTTTCTTGGAGTTCATCTTTTAGTTTTCTTTTTGCTAAGAAACCTAGTAAAATAAAGACATATATAGAGATAACAGAGAGAAATATATCCAATTAATATCTCTCTAGTTTACTTCTGTAGTCATCTTGAATCTCTTCTTGTTGTTGTATTTTTAAGTATTCATCTAGTTTTTTTCTATTGTCTTCAAAAGCTTTCTCAAAATCTGAATCATCTTTTATATCACCTTTTGAAAATTTCTCTAACAGAACATTAGAACTTCCTGTCATAACTAAATATTTTCTATTTTCAAACTCTAAAAGAACAACGCTATTAGTATTGTCAATGGATTTTTGATGAAGTACATTGACTTCTCCACTAGGTATGTTTTTACTATTTTCTTTAAATAACCAAGAGTTTTTAGTTTTTACTTGTTGACTCTTTTTAGTTACTCTTTTTTTAAGCCAAAACATAAAAATTACCATAATAGCTAATAAGAATATAACACTTAGATATCTTCCATCAACCAAATCTTCACTAGGATTTCTAATTATGGGTGTTTTTGTATTGGTTTGTATTGGGCTAGTTGCTTGTTTTTGTGAAGCTTTTGTTACTGGTTTAGTTCGAATTCTGAGTCCAAAACCATCTACTGTTTTTGAAGCAATAACTCCTATAGAGTTTTCACTTTTTAGAATTACATTGATACTATCTTTGTTTGGTGCTATTGTTATTGCTTGCAGTATATTAGAGTTTATATTTTTTTCTATTAGTCTATCATATGTCAAATCACTAAGAGTCAACGTAGTTATATTTGCTCCTCTTTTCTGAGATATTTTACCCTCATATGGAGAGTCAAAAGAGAGCATTACATCTACTCTATCACTTCTTTCATAAACATTATGAGTTAAAAGATTAGCACTATTGGCAAATGAAATTAGAAGTAAAAAAATTAGAATGTTTTTCATTAAAGTTCTCTTTTAAAGTACTGGATTACTGTTTTTGAATCTAGTATTTCATTAATACGAATAGCTAAATTCTTCTCATACACCATAACTTCACCTTTTCCAAAAATTTTGTTGTTGACAAATAGCTCAACACTCTCTCCAGCAGGTTTTCCTAAGTCTATGACAGAGCCTTTATCTAGTTTAAGTAGCTCTCTAATGCTCAGTGCTGTTGTACCAAGCTCTGATATAAAGTCTACGTTGATATCAACTAGTTTTTCATAGCCACTAAGTAATCTGTCTTCTAAATACTCTTTATCTTTTTTATTCATGTTCTTCCTACTACAAATGTACGATTCTTTATCTTATAAAGCAAAAACTCTTCCAATTTTAAAAGTTCAACATTAGGAACATGTCCTAAAAAATCTGGAGTTGATAGTTTATACGTTAAATTGCTATTTTCCTCTTCTAAAATCACTTTCGCAGAGCCTACTATCATATTTGCCACTTCTTTAACCAAATCATCTAAATCATCTTCGTTTAAGTTGTCTTCAAATAGAAGGGCTTTTGAAAATTCGTTTAGTGTATCTTTCTTAAAAAGTAGATACCACTGTGTTTCAGCCTTGTTCTCAAAAGGTGCAATTGCTGCACCATAAAAGTTTTTTTCAGGATACTTTGCTTGTTTTGTTTCTAGTCCAATTATGTCAGTACAGAAACTTTTGGTAGCACTATTGATTGCAGATATCATTTTTTGCCCTTAA
>DQTM01000086.1 GCA_015662785.1 Sulfurospirillum arcachonense
GTCCGAATAATCACCAGCATCACTGTCCGATTAGAAACGGCACGAGTGTCCGAACTAAAACAGCATTAGTGTCCGATTTGCTCCATTTTTTGCATATGACAAACTCTGTGGCTCCCGTCCAAGAAAGAGAAGTACCAAAGCTAAAATGTCCTCTAGCATCTGTTGTTAAAGTGTTTTTTGTTGTTGCACTTCTTGAGCCATTAGCATCAAGTTGATACGCTATAACACTTGAGCCCTCTTTAAAAGGTCCTTTTGCACCACCACCGGCACCACCAGCACCTACTGCTCCAGAAGAAGAACCTCAGCCACCGCCACAACCCGCTAATAGCATTGCTGCTACTATTGAGCTTACAATATGTTTACGAAAACTGCCCATTTTGAATACCTCTCTTTTATAGAATATTGTATAAAGTATATCAAAAAAAATGATGTAGTTTTTCTTAATCTATATGAAATTAGTATGATAAAGTATTTTATGTTACAAATTTAAATTCATAGAGAAGATAGGCAATAACATTGCAGTAATGATGACTCCTATAATGACTCCTACTAAAAGAATGAGTATTGGTTCTAGTAGAGACAACATTGTGTTTATTTTATCGTCATTTTCTTCACTATATAGTTCTGAAAGATTTTGCAAAATCTCTTTCATTTGGCTTGTTTCTTCACCTAAACTTATGGCTTGTATGAAAGACCTATCTATTTTAAAAAGCTGTTTGGACAAGGCATTTGAGAGTTTTTTTCCCTTTACTAGTTCATCTGAAGCATTTAAAAAAGATCTTGAAACGACTCTGTTTTTTATAGTATTTGATGATAATTTTACTGCTTGTACAAACGTTACTCCAGAGCTTATAAGAACTGATACTATATATGAAAATTTAGCCAGTTCGGAAGTCTGAATTATCTTACCAAATAGTGGGATTTTAAGTAGTATAGTATCTACTATAAATGTGAACTTCGTAATATTTTTGTACGTATATGAAAAAATAGTTAAAACTAATACAAAACTGATTATAATAAGCATCCAATTTTTATTTACTTCGTCACCTAGGACTATAACAAACTTTGTTATAGGTGGTAATTCTTGTCCAAGTTGGTCAAACATAGCTGTTATCTTCGGAACAACAACGCTTAACATAAAACCAACCATAAGAAATGAAACCATAACTATAAAAAGAGGATATGCCATCGCACTGCTTATCTTTCCTTTTATCATCTCTTGTTTTTTTAAAAAAATCGACATCTCTTTCAAGACTAGTCCTAGAGTACTTGACTCCTCTGCTACTTTTATAGACTGCTTGTAAAAAGTAGGTAGAGAGTATATCTGTTGATGCTCAAGTGTTTGAAAAAAACTTTTTCCCTCAGCAAGAGAACTCTCTAAAGAGTCAAAAAAGGTGGTCATTTTTCTGTTTTCAATATGTTGTTGCTTTTCTAGTTTTATTGCATATACTATAGAAGATACCCCTGATTTGAGGTAGATAGAGAGATTTCTGCTTATGATAGAAAGTTTTTTTGCTGGCAACTCTTTAATAAAAAGATTTTTTTGAAAAAAAGATTTTTGCTCTTTTAACTCACTGTATATAATGCCTAAGCTTTTTAGCTTAGTTTTAGCATCTTCTATATCAAAAGCTTCTAAGGTTGTTTTTACCCTTTGTCCATCTTTGCTTAAACCTTTGTACTTAAATAGCATCTAATCTCTCAT
Source organism: Sulfurospirillum arcachonense (assembly GCA_015662785.1). GTDB lineage: Bacteria > Campylobacterota > Campylobacteria > Campylobacterales > Sulfurospirillaceae > Sulfurospirillum_A > Sulfurospirillum_A arcachonense_A. The sequence goes on from DQTM01000086.1 coordinate 1,703, forward strand.
GCCAACTCTAAGAGCTTCTTGCATGCTAGTTGTCCCGTTGTCCACTAAAGCTTCTATCTTTTTTGAGAGTAAAACCAATCCTTTTTTCTGCATAGCTTCTCTTATCTCAAAGTCTTTCATACCATCTTTTAGCATTATCTTGACATCATCATCTATCAAAAAAAGCTCTCCCACTGCGACTCTACCATCATAACCTGTGAAGTTACATGTAGAACAGCCTTTTGATTTGAAAAACTTACCATCTTCTTCTTTACATGTAGAACATAGCTTTCTAACCAATCTTTGAGCTAAGACTCCTAGCAAGCTTGAGCTTATTAGAAACTCTTCTATGCCCATATCTATCAGTCTTGTTATGGCTGCTGCTGTATTGTTTGTATGCAAGGTTGAAAGTAACAGGTGTCCTGTTAAGGCTGATTGTATGGCTATCTTAGCTGTTTCGTTATCTCTTATCTCTCCTACCATGACAACATCTGGGTCTTGTCTTAGAATAGAGCGAAGCCCTAGAGAGAAAGTCAAGCCTGTTTTTTCATTTACTTGGATTTGGTTTATGCTGTTTGTTTTATACTCTACTGGGTCTTCAATGGTGATGATGTTTTTATCTGGCGTTGCTATGGTTTTCAAAAAAGAGTGCAATGTAGTTGACTTACCACTTCCTGTTGGACCAGTTACTAGTATCATGCCATAAGAGTGTGTTAGTAACTTCCTAAACTGCGTAGTAAGTTCTTCGTCAAAACCAAGCTCTTCGAGTGTTGGAATGTTTGCTGAATCCATAAGAAGCCTCATAACTACTCTTTCGCCATTGTAAGCTGGAAGTGTAGAAACTCTTATATCTAAGCTTTTATTTGCTATTTTTACTACAGTTCGTCCATCTTGAGGAACTCTTTTTTCAGATATATCAAGGTTCGAGATGACTTTGATACGGTTTACGATAAGATTTATAACGTGTTTATCCAAATCTACATGTTTTACTAAAACACCATCTATCCTAAAACGTACAACACCTCTAAGTTCGTGTGTTTCTATATGTATATCTGATGCTTTTTTCTTAATAGCTTGATAAAAAAGAGAGTTAACAAACTTGATGATAGGAGCTGACTCTTCACTTGTTAGTATGTCTGAACTTGTTTTTAGAAACTCTGAGAGAGAAAGGTCATCATCTAAAAAATCTTCTTTTTCATCAGCACTAAAAGAGCTATCTAAATCTACATCTGATTTTTGTTCTAAGTGTCTATGATAAAGTCTTTCATAAGACTCTTCGTCCACAAAAGCAACCTTTACTTGTATGGGAAGTTTTGTTACAAAGTTCATACCTTCTACTAAGTGAGTCCTGTCTAGTATTGCATAAGGTTCATCATCTATCTTGCTTATTAGAAGATGATTTTTTACTAACAGTTGTGTATTTATGTCCTCTACATGTAAAGGCACCAAGTTAACTCCCTCAAAACAAGGGATATTGTCAATTAACATCTTTTTTATTTCCTATTCTTTTAGAAAAATCTTGCTCCAACTTGTTTAGTTTGGCTAAAGTGCTTTTTAGAGAGCTAAGACCTAGTTTTTGATCAACTATATACGGGGTCAATATGATAACTAAACTTTTCTTATCGTTATTTTCATCATCATATCTAAAAAGTTGTCCAAGCCAAGGTATGTCTCCTAAGAGTGGAATCTGAGAAGAGTTATCTTTTATGATCTCTTGAGTTAATCCTCCGATGATGATACTCTCGCCATTTTTTACTATTGCTGTTGTAGATATATCTCTTTTTGTAGTTGTAGGTAACCCTATCTTAAGAGTTTCCTTAACACCTTCTATAGTTACTTTTACATCTAGTAAAACTTTTTTATCGCTTGAAATTCTAGGTTTTACTTTCAGAGTTAGTCCGATGTCCTCTCTGGTATAGTTATTTTTCTCTATTGTTGTGCTGTCTGCTGCTGTGTTACCTTGAGTAATGATAGATTGTGTTTCACCTACATATATAGATGATTCTATGTTGTTGACACACAGAAGTGATGGTTGAGAAAGTATATTTGCTGCATCATTTGTTTCCAAAAAAGATATGGTTGCACCAAGTGCTATAGCTTGAGTTACCGACGACATACTAAGACCCAATCCTTGCAAGTCAATAGCAACAGGAGGACCGCCTAGGTTACTACTAAAAGTAAATAGACCTGAAGAGTTTGACAAACCTCCAGCAATACCATATTTTGCACCTATCTCCCTTGACTTTCTATCGTTTATTTCGGCTATCTTTGCTACAACGTAGACTTGTTGCCTTGGAACATCAAGAGCTTTTATGAGTATTTCTATCTCTTTCATCTCATCGCCAGAAGCATATATCATAAGTATATTGGTCTCTTCATCTGCCGTAAATGTTGGTTTTTGTGAATCAACTTTTACTTTTTTATCTTTGCTAACAGGCTTATTTGAAATGATGGTTTGAAGTGTTTTTGCTAGTGCTTGTGCATCTGAGTTTTTTAGATGAACTATGTGAAGTGAACGCTGCGATACTTCATCTTTCTTGTCTAGCTGTTTTACATGTAAAAGCAACTCTTTTATAATCTTCTTTTTTGATATGATAATAAGTGTATTTGTTCCTTCATCTGCGAAAAGGCTTATCTTTTGGCTTGGCATCTTTTGATTGTAGACACTAGTTGCTATATTTTTTATCTTTGGTAACACTGAAGTAACTTTTGAGTTTATTAGTGTGTAAAACTCTATATCCATACTCTTTTGAGAGTCCAATTTATTCAAAAGCCCTCTTATGCTTTTTAGGTTTTTTGGGTAGTCTGTTATGACTAGGCTATTTGCTTCTTTAGAAACTGCTATTTTTCCATACTTGCTCAATAAAAAATTCACTTGTGTTAGCATCTGTGTTGCTGAAAGATTTTTAATACCTATGATATCTGTCTGAATTTGATTTAGCTTGCTTTCACCTCGAAAAGGAGGCGACTCTCTTACTGCATCACTGCTTCTTACTATCTGCAAGTATCCACTTTTACTATCTATGAGAGTATAACCTTTGTTTTTTAAAACACTTATGAGCAAGTCATAGATTTGACTTTTGTCAATTGGTTTTATAGATATAAAATTTACTTTACCAGGAATTGATGAAGTTAAAAGTATGTTTTTATCACTTATCTTTGAAACCATCTTCACAAACTCATCTATCTTCAAATCTTTAAAGTTTATTTCTATTTTTTCTTGATTTGCAAATATCAAACTTGCAAATATAACCAATATACTAATTAATCTCATACATTATCTCCTTAGTCTCTCCGTTTCTTTCAAAGCCAATCATCAAAGTTGTGCTATTTTCTAGTAGATTATAATAGGGCAACAAATCCATCATGCTTTTTAACTCATTGCCATTTACAGATTTAATAACATCCCCTTTTTTTAGTTTCATCTTATCAAAAAATGAACCCTTTCTTATAAAACTTAGCCTCAATCCAACAAAATTTTTATTTTTTCTTATCTCTGCAAATCGAACATCCCTTAAAGCTTTTTGTGGATTATTCATATACTTCTTAAAACTATCTCTTATTACATTTACATACTTGTCATTTGAGATTTGTTTCGTTGTATTTGTTTGCGTAACTTTATCTATGGTCTCTTCTTTTACTAAAGTCAATTCAGTATAAGTTCCATCTTTTAAAAAAGTTGCTGAGCTTCTTTTTATTTCTACAAGTTTTGCACCTTTGTACTCACTATGAAGATCTATAAAAAGTGTCTTATTTCTTTCATTTACGATAACAAACTCTCTTCCCTTTTCTAAATAGCAAGCTTTAAGTTTTATATTGCCCAAATGCAGTGTACTTTTAACTTTTTTTGGGGGTGCTTTTTGTTTTAATGTCGTTGTGAAAAAATTTGGAAAACTATACATGTAAGAATTCTTTTTAGCTTCTACATGTAAAGTATCTATATGTTTATCTTCTACAAAAAGAAGTCCCAAAGATATAAGAAGTTTTGCTACCAAGAGAGGGGCCATAACCCACCAAAAAAATGGAATGAATCTAGTAAGAAAACTCATATTTCATCCCCTCTTTTACTTTTTTAAAATAGCCTTTAAAGATAGCATTTTTCAAATCTGATTTTTCAAACAATATATAACCTTTTTTATCTACAAGTTCTATCTTGCCACTAAAATCACCATACTTGCTAGTGCCATATATATCTACATGTAAAGGATCAAATATGGTCTGTTTTATTTCTAAACTATCGACTTTAAAAGTCTTTAATGCTGTTAAGTCTTTTATCTCTATTTGGTTATATGCTAACCAAATTTTTATATCTACTTTTTTTGCTGTTATAGTTATGTCTTTTTTTTGTATCTCATCTACAAAATAGTCCCATAAAATGACTTTAGGAAACAGTATAACTACCCACACAAAAACCAAACAAACAAACAGTATAGTCTTTTTCATATCTTCACCTCTACATGTAAAGATATTTTTTTACCTTTTCTTCTCAAGTCTATATTTTGAAAAATTAGGTTTGAGTTTAAAAGCATTTTGCCTAGTCTATTTAGAGTAGATTTTGTTAAATCATCAAAGATTAGTATATGTATATCTTTTTCTACAGTGTATGAAGTTGGATTAAATCTTTTGTTTATATCTTTGAGAAGTTTTTTATCCTCTTTTTTATTGTTCCATTTATTCTGTAAAACTATAAGCATATCTGCTTGTTTTGCGTACTCTTGAAAACTTTTTATATCTTCTTTGTGTGTTTTTTCTACCTCATACTTATAAAAACATAGCACTAAAAACAACAAACTCATAACCGATAAAATCTTTATTTTCATAGGCTTGCTCCTATGACTATAGATGAGTTATCTTTTTTTGAGAGATATTTTTCAAACTCTTTTTTTCTATTTTTTGTTTTTAATTTATAGTTTAAACTATTTTTTGAAAAGATTATACTCTCAAAATACTCTGTTTTATCTAGCTTAAACTTACTTGCGTAGTATATACTTTCTCTTAAATCAACTTGTTTTTTATCTATAATTTGTAGTTCATTTTGTATGCTTTTTAACTGAAAACTGGTTTGAGGAAGGCTATGGTCTTTAATGAAATTTTCTTTTTGAAATTGTATTTTGTTATTTGATTTGTGCAATTTTACAATGTCTAATATAACTATGAAGTTTAAAAGAAAAACAATCCAAAGCAAAAGAGTAATTTGTTTTGGTGCTATCTTTATATTTTGTTTTGAGTAAATATGGTTCTGTGTAAGCTTTTTAGTTTTTATGACATCATCCATATGGACATCGCTATCTATAAAGTTCAAACAAGTAAAAATCATAATGTTATCTAGGCTGGTCATACCACAAGTTTCATTGACTCTTATAGATATGTCATTACCAAAAAACTCACTTTGAGCTAGGTATATTTTTTCTATCAAGTCCATATCAATTTTGAGTTGTTTTAGCTTTTCTTTAATGCTAGTCATATCATAAGCAGTAACTATATAATCGTTTTTATTTAACTTAAAAACAGAGTACCCAAAATCGCCATGAGGAAGTATGCCATCAAACAAAGATGGAGCCATCTTCTTGACCTCATAAGCAAAACTAACATTCAAGCTAACTTTTTTTGCCCAGTAAAACTCTGGAGAAAGAATGATATTTGATTTTGATATGATTTTTTTATTAAAATCTCTTGTTATAAAAAAAATGTCTTTTTTATGCTCACTAAAAAAACTCAATACAGCTTGCCCTTGTGATATTTTATATAATAGTTTATCCTAATTATGATTATTTGTTACTTAGAAAAGTAATAGCACCACAAAAAATCACAGTGTTACATTACTAACTTCGTTGGTTTTTATATCATAATCAAAAGATATGTTATCTTCTATAGAATCTATTTCATATAAAATAGTTACTTGTACAAAATAACTTATATTTTTGCTATATGGTTTTAGTGAATAATCAATAGCTATCTTTTTACTCTCTTCATTTTCAAGACTATCGCATCCAAAAAAGTCCTCCACCTGTAGCCTTAAAACATTTACTAGCTCTTTGCTAAGTCTATCACAATCTATATTAGTTTTTTGCTTGTCGCCAAAGTATATAAGCTTACCCCAAGGAACTCTTTTTATATTGGTATCTTGTGTTGTTTGTGCATAATAATCTACAATCTTTTCAAAATGATTCATATCTACTACACGAGAGTTTGAAAACTTTATATTTTCTATAGAGATTTCACTTAAAGCTTGTCTTGAAGTTTCATCGTCATCAATAGTATCGAGTATCAAAGCTACTAAAAAACTAGGGTCAAGTATATTGTATGTTTCACATATGTTTTTTATAAAATTTTCTATGTGTTTGTTTACTTTTTTTTTAACTAAAAGTGAGTTTATATTTATCTTATTGCTTAGTGACTCTATGCCTACATGTAAAGTTAGTTTACTCTTTTGGTCATAAAAAGGAGGAATACCTGCAAGAAATATATCTAAGTCTTCGCTATCTTTTACCTTTTTTACATAACTGTCCAATATAGCTTTCACATCAGCAAATATAATAGAACTTTGATTTATTGTCTCAGTTTTATTTACTTCGTCAAAACTTTTTTGAGAGATAGAAAACATATATCCTATAAGTGCTGTTAAAATAGTTAGAAAACCAATAGTAATAAGTAGTGCTATTCCTTTTTTCATAAAACATAAGCTCCAAAATACGATATAGTAGTAAAAGCATAAAAATTAAGTTTATAGGCAAGTTTATAATTAGTATATAAAAGAATTTTAGAAAATATTTTTGGATTAGAAGTATAGTATAATGGGTCAGTTATTAAGTAGCTTTTCATCTGCCAATTTCTCCAATAATTTAGTCTGTTTTTTCATCTCTTCAAGTTTTTCACTTTGCTGATGAGCTATTTCAAAAACAATAACGAAAAATAGTCCTCCAAGAGAACCCATAAAAGCACCGATAAGAGCTGTAAAAAGACCAAAAGGATAAAGAATCGAAAAGAATGTTGTAGCACCTACGACAACAAGGGCCCATGAGGCACCTTGAAGGAGACTTATTAGTCGTTCGTAAGCACTACGTTTTTTTAACATAACTTTATGTTAATGATCGCTTATCTGAACTGCACTTGCAAGATAAACGTAAGTAAGAATCATAAAGATAAATGCTTGTAAAAATGCCATAAAAGTTAAAAGTCCAAAAGGTACCATAGGTGCTACCCAAGGAGCAAGCATTAAAATAACCATTAAGAACATATCATCACCTTTGATATTTCCAAAAAGACGGAAAGACAAAGAAACAACTCTTGAAAGATGAGAAACTATCTCGATAGGAAACATCAATGGAGCTAGTATTTTCATAGGTCCCATGAAATGTCCAAAGTATTTGATAAAACCATTTACTCTTATACCTTCGTAGTTATAGTATATAAAAACCACTAATGCTAAAACTAAAGTCATATTAACGTTACTTGTTGGAGATTCAAATCCTGGAATAATCCCAATAAGGTTACCAACTAAAACCAACAGTCCGATTGTTGCAATCAAAGGTAAATACTTTCTTGCTAACTCCGCACCTATAACATCTTTACCTATAGAGATAACACCCTCTACATAAGCTTCCATAATGTTTTGTACACCACTTGGAACCAACTGCATAGATTTAGTAGCTAACTTTGCAAGAACCAAAACTACAATACCTACCAACACAATATGAGCACCAATTAGGAACTCGTGATTATGATTAATAAGTCCTATAAATGTAAATATTTCACCCATTACATTTTTCCTTCACGTTAAAATTTTTGTGATTATACCCTTGTTGGCATTAATCAAAGGTTAATTGATGCTATCTTTGATTAATTTTTCCTGACCTATGCGGTATAATGCAAAATCAAATTTCACAGGGTCATTTAAATCTATCTCTCTAAAAGACTCTGTCAACTCTAAAACTGCTTTGAAATCATAGCTTTTTCTTCTTATTAATCCAAGTTTTTGTCCAACTTTAAAAGTATGCGTATCGAGTGGTACTAACAGATTTTTTTTACTTACACTGCTCCAAAGCCCCATATCTAGGTTGTCATGTCTAACCATCCACCTAAGGTACATATGCCATCTTTTGTATGGAGAATTTGTTTTACATGTAGGGATTTTTCCTATCAAAAACTCATACCCACGTGAACGATAAGGATTAAGGTCGTACATATAAGAGATAATAGAACTCAATCCATCCATAACATTACTATTTTTAGTATATCCCTCACAGAATTTTTTTTCTATAGAAATAGAGTCTTTAAGCAGTCGCATAGTCTTGAAAAACTCAATTACATCTTGGTTTGATTGAAATCTATAATAATGCTTCATCGATATATCTTGCTGATTATCTAAAAGTGAAAAATCCAAACTACTCAAAAATTTAACAATCAATTTTGCATTTCCATATGCAAAAAGTGCACATATAAGTGCAATGTATTCATCATTGTATTTTTTTGCAACCACAAGAGGGTCTGGCCGCTCTAAGCTCAACTCATCAAAACTATTCCTATCTCTAGCTTCTTTTTTTAATAACTCAGCTATATCAAGCTTCATGTTGCTCTTTTGAATCTGTTTTAGTCTGTAAATAATCCGAAATATTTATCAAAGAGTAAGTCACTATAAAAATCATAAGTCCAGGAAAAAAACTAAGCCACCAAGCTATATCTATAACCTCTTTTCCTTCACTTAAAATCGTTCCCCAGCTTATCTGTGGTGGGTTTATACCTATTCCTAAAAAGCTAAGTCCACTCTCAGCTAATATCGCTCCACTGATTCCAAAAGTAAAACTTATAAAAAATATAGGAGCAAGTATAGGAGTAAAATACTTTAGTATGATTTTAAGAGAGTTTACTTTACCAATTTTGAGAATTTTGATAAAAGGTGCATTTGAAATTGCAAAACTCTCACTTCTTATCATTCTAGCCATGCCCATCCAACCTGTAATTGAGATAACAACTATGATAACCCAAACAGAAGCATTAACATAACTAACTAGAGCTAGAAGTAAGAAAAAAGTTGGAAATGTCAAAAATAGGTCAATTAAGATTATGATTGTTTTATCAGTTTTGCCTTTAAAAAAACCAGCACTCACACCTATGATAAGTCCAGCCAAACTGGTAATAATTGCACTGACTAAACCAATGGTTAAAGATATCTTACCACCCTCCATAACTCTTGCTAACAGATCTCTGCCAAGCCTATCTGTTCCTAGAAAATTATCCCATGAGGGTGGTAAAAGTATCGCTTCAGGGTTAAGCTCATATGCCAATCCTGAGTAGATATTAAGTCCAAAAAAACATAAAAATAGTACACTGGTAATAGCTACTGTACTAAAAAATGGAAACTTCACTATTGCTTTAATCCTAAAAGAGTGTCTAACATCTGATCAATAGTAGTTATAACCTTTGCATTTGCACCATAACCAGCTTGAAATCTCATCAAGTCAGTCAATTCTTCATCTACATTTACACCACTTATTGATTGAAATTCACTATTTATTGTATTGAAAAGAGCTGTACTTGTTTCATAATTTCTATTTGCACTCTCCCCATCAGTTGCAATTTGTGTTGTAATAAACCTATAAAAACCTTCTATACTCTCGGTAACTTCAGAGTTCCCAATTCTATAAAAATCAAATTTTTCATATTGCATTTGTACCATGTCATTTGCAACATCATTATTTCCTGCTATTGGTGCACTATAAGCATTCATCTTTGATGGATCCTCTTTATATTTCAAAATAACATCCATATTTGAAGCATCATCTCCTTGTAAAAAAGGACTCAATCCTATCGCACCTGCAAAATTAGTGCCATTGTCTTCAATTGCAATAGTATAACCTGATAAACTATCCAAAGAATCAAATGCTAAAATACCACTATTTGATACATCATCATAACTGTAAACTGCATTAAAATAATCATCAATATCATTTAAAGAGTTATTATCTCCATTGTCATCACTATTTGCATTAAACTGGCTAACAATACTAGGACTTACTGTACTATCATTCATAGTTGTAAGAGAATTTATGTCTATTGTTTTTCTACCTACTTCATTACCTTGTTTGTCATACATAACAACATCAAAAGTACCCTTAGAAAGAGATTCACTATAATTAATAAGTGAAGCATTATCTTCTAAATCTACATTTGAAAATGAACTCATTCTCTCTTGTGCACTTCTTGCATATATATTATTTGTCTGTTCCACAAAAGTTTTTGCAAATACATCTAAATCATCAACATATCCTTGTAAAACTCCATCAACAGGAAATCCACTATTGGTAGCTGGGTCTATATTTCTTCCTCTTAAATCAAGCATAGCACCAATTTTTCCACCAGTTAGCTTTTCAGTAATCTCAATAGTTGAGCTATCTTGTGATTTTGAATAAATAGAGTAATAACTACTAGCATTGTCAGTATTGTTAATTACAAGTGGATGAAAAGTAAAACCATCTACAAAAGAGTGTCCTGCTATATTCATATGATATCCACTACCTTGATCCGTAAGATTTGGATCAACATGATTTTCTGTTACCATATCACCTTTAAAAACAGATACATTTACTAATTCAGCAAGTGTTAATTCTAGATTATCTCTTTGATCTCTTAAGTCATTCGCACGATTAGTATCTAAAACTTCTACTCTTCCTATATCTTTATTAAGTTCTGCTAATTGCTCACCTATACGGTTAATTTCATCTACATTTGTTTTTAACTGTTCATTTATTGAATCTTGTAGAGCTCTAACATGTGTTCTTGACTCTCTTAGGTTATTTGATAGAGTAACTGAATTTTGTACTAGTGCTATTTTTTGTGCTGCATCATCAGGGTTTGAAGCTAAATCATTCCAAGAAGCAAAATAGTTCTCTATATCAACACCAAGACCAACACCCTCTAAATCGGGAAAATATTTTGCTATCTCTTCAAGTGATTTTTTGTTAAAAGTATCATATGATAGAGAGTTTGAACTATCTTTCAGACGTGTATATACAAACTCATCATGTATCCTAACAATTGTTGTTACTCTTACTCCCGTTCCAACATCTCCTGGAGTTATATGGAAAGGTTCACTTGCATGCATAACTACACGTTGTCTTGTATAGTAGTCATTGTTTGCGTTTGATATATTATGTCCAGTAGTTGCAATTGCAAGCTCATGTGCTTTAAGTCCAGAAACACCAGTATTTAGTGTACTAAAAAGGCTCATAACTAAGCCCTTATCTTTAAAAGTGACGCTGGTTTGTGATTTAGTCTTTGATAGCCCTCCATATCTCTTGGAAAAACACTATCAAGAAGTGAATTATAAAACTCACTAACGGTTACTACAAATCTAGCATACTCTTTGTTTTTTTGTTTAAGTGTAAAAAGTTTGTTTTTCATCTCTTCAAGCATATCTTGCTGTGAAGAATCAAGTATCTCCTCAAGAGGTTTGTTATCACTATTTTTTACTAACTTTATTAGCTCATTATCTAACATAGATTTTTTATTTTCAAAAGATTTAACTAAATCATTTTTTATTTTTGTTCTTTTAAAAACCTCTTCATGTTTAGCTTCTTTTATATCTGTTATATCTTTATTTGTTAATTCTATTAGATTTTCTATATCTTCTATCGAAGTTTTAAGATAGTGTGATAACATAATTTGTCCTTATAACAGGACTAAATCAGATCTTTGGCTACCGCCTCTGCAGTTTTTTGTGTGTCTACTTTATAGTCACCATTTTGAATCTGCTCTTTTAAAGATTCGACTTTGTCCATCTCTTTTGCTTCACTAACAGATGTAGGCTCTTTTTTATTTTTAGAGTTTATCTGTTGCAAATAGGCTGCATTTCCAGCCTGCACATTTGAAATCATCTTTAACCTTCCTTGTATAAGTTATACCCTTATATCGGTTAAAAATAAAAAACCTTAACGACCCTCTTTTAAGAAGTTAAATAACATCTCACTAAAACCAAACTTACCAGTTAAAGAGTCACTCATGGCATCGTTATACATTGAGTTATATATCTTATCACCAGCATCTTTTTCAAAAAGCTTATTGTCATTTTTTAGTGAAATGTCCAAAACTTTTTTTATAAAAAAAGCTTCAAACTTATCTGTCTGTTCTTTCAATCTTACATCTGTATTATTTTCTACCTTTATGCTTTGTGGACTATATGTTGTATGCATAAGTGCCATAGTATTGTCTACCATTAGATTACCTCCAATTTAGCTCTGATTGCACCTGCTTTTTTAATACCTTGTATTATAGAGATTATATCTTTTGGTTTTGCACCTAGCTTATGAAGTGCTCTTGTGAGGTTTGCTACCGTTATTTTGTCATCTTCTATATTTAATAGGTTTTCATTTGCACTAATGTGAACACCATTTTTCATGTTAATTCCATCTTCTAGTTCATCTTCAATAATCTTTTTTACAGGAGCAATTTTTATAGTAATACCACCATGAGTTATGATAACTGGATCAACTTTGATATCTATACCAGATACTATAGTTCCTGTTCTTTCATCTATAACAATCTTCTGTTCTCTTTGATAAAATACATCTACTTCTAATGTACTTGACAAAAACTCTATCATAGAAAGACTTGAGGGTTTCATAAGTCTTATAGTTCTAGGATCAATAGCAACTGCAATATCTTCTTGAAAAAACTCATTAAGTCCATTTTGTACTGAAACTGCTGTTTTAAAATTTGAATTTTTTAGACTAAGATTTACAAAACTTTGATTATATATATCGTAGACTATCTCTTTTTCAACAATAGCACCATCAAAAACAGTTCCCGCTGTTGTGTGATTTTTAATTCCGCCACCTTTTCCATTTCTTCCGCCAATCGTAACTGAACCTTGTGAAAGAGCGTAAATATTTCCATCGACACCTTTTAAGGCTGTCATCAAAAGTGTACCACCTTCAAGTGATTTTGCATCGCCAATAGATGATATGTTAACATTGAGTTTGTCACCTTGCCTAGCAAATGCAGGAAGTAAGGTTGTAACTATAACTGCTGCAACATTTTTTGATTTTATATCATTAGGGTCAATTTTTACACCAACGGTTTGTAGTAAATTTGAGATAGAACGTATAGTAAATTCTGAAGAAGAACCATCGCCAGTACCATTAAGACCAACAACCAAACCATAACCTATAA
>DQTM01000242.1 GCA_015662785.1 Sulfurospirillum arcachonense
ACTATTGATTCAACTTCAATGATAAGTGAAGCTATAAGTTTTGGTAACTCCTATATAGAGGTATTGCCAATTGATGAGAGAAAAGATAATAAATTTTATAAAATGACACAAACTTTAGAAAAAAATGGTTTTCTCCACATTTTTGATGGTACAATCAAAAATAAAAATAAAAAAATAGATTTTAACAAATATATTGCTGGTCTGAAAGTATGAGAATTGTACAGTTGCTACCTGAACTCAACGAAGGTGGAGTAGAACGTGGCATAATGGAGCTTAGTCGTGAATTGGTTAAGCTTGGGCATGAAAGCATTATTATAAGTGCAGGAGGAAAGTTGGTTGAGCAGATTGAAAAAGATGGAGGCAAACATATTGTGTTTGATGTCGCTTCAAAAAATTTGCTCACTGTACCTATACGTCTTTTGAAGCTAAAACATATTTTTGAAACGTTAAATCCAGATATCCTTCATGCTAGAAGTCGTGTACCAGCATGGCTTAGTTATTTGTCCAATAAAACATTGCATATCCCTTTTGTGACTACGGTCCATGGCTTCAATAGTGTCAACGCATACAGTAAAGTGATGACCTATGGAGACAAAGTAATATGTGGCAGTCAATTTATGGTGGAACACATCGTTAACCACTATAAGACAAATATGGATAAAATTGTATGTATTCCTAGGGGTGTAGATATAGACCTATTTGATACTCAATTAGATAAAACTTTTATAGATGACTTTAAAAAAAAATATCACCTCGAAGACGCTTTTATTATCACGCAAGTAGCACGCATAACCCATTTGAAGGACCAAAAAACAGCTATCAAAGCATTTTCAGAAGTTAAAAAAAAGATAAAAAATGCCAAATTACTTTTTGTTGGCAGTGTAGATAAAAGTAGGATAAATTATTACGAATCATTAAAAGAGATGATATCCCATACAGGCTATAGTCAAGATATTATTTTTACGGGGAATCAGCAGAAGGTAAAAGAGATTTTTGCGATTTCTGATGTGAGCATCTCTGCTTCAAATAAACCAGAAACATTTGGACGTGCAAATGTAGAAAGTATTTTTATGGGTACACCCATTATTGCAACAAACATTGGTGCTACAGCAGATTATGTTATAGAAGGAGAAAATGGGTATCTTTTCTCTCCCAATGACTTTGTAGCATTAGCCAACCTGATTGTAAAAGTAAAGAGTAGCGTGTTTGATACACAAAAAATGAAAAACTATGTTAAGACACATTTTTCTTTAACGCAAATGGTGTCTAAAAATATGGCTGTATATGAGTCTGTAAAGCTAGAGAAAATGGGAGAAGTAAAAACATGAGAATTTGTCAAATAGTATGTGGCAGTCAATATGGTGGACTTGAAAAACATACGATTGAACTCTCACATGAACTTCATAAGCTTGGCGTCGATATAACAGTTATCGCACATAGCAATTTTGCCAGTGATTTTGAAAATATTCATTTTATACCTCTTGATCTTAACAAAGGACGTAATAATCTTTTCATACTTTTTAAACTGTATATGATACTCAAAAATGGACAATTTGATATTGTGCATACACAAGCCAATAAAGCAACTTCCATGGTGGTAAAATTAAAACCATTTTTAAGTGCGAAAATTGTTTCTACTTTACATAGTTATAAAAAAAATTTACGACCATTCTATTATTCTGACTTTGTAATAACAGTTTCTGATAAAATTGGAGAAAAACTACATATACCAAATAAAAGAACTGTCTACAATGGCATAAGGTGGGATAAAAAAGAGGATGTACAAATTGTTTTAAATAAAAAGTATGAAATTGATCAGCATAAATTCATCATTTGCTCAGTGGCACGCTTAACTAAAGTGAAGCGGTTCGATATTTTGTTAAATGCATTGCAAGGAGTAGAAGACGTACACCTCATTCTTGTTGGAGGAGGAGAAGAAGACCAATGTCTCAAAAAACTTTCAGAAACATTAGATGTAAAAAAAGACGTTACCTTTACAGGAAATCTTGATAATATGCAGGTGAGACAAATAGTTTCTTCTTCAAAATTATTTGTCATGACATCGGACAAAGAAGGCTTCCCTTATACCTTTATCGAAGCGATGTTTTGTGCTACACCATTTTTATCAACCCCGGTATCAGATATTGAGAAAATTATTGGTCAAAAGTATATAGTACCTTTTGATGATCCTAAAAAAGTATCAACACAAATACATTTTATAAAAAATAATTATGAAGAGGTTTTGAAAGATTATCAAAATGTTTTTACGTTCTCAGAAACTAAATTTAGATTAGAAAATATGACAAAAGAGACGCTAGCTGTCTATACGCAAGTCTTGTTGAATGTCTAGAGTTATGTTATATACCTTGGCTTTACTTGGGAGTCATTTATGAAAATAATAGAGTTCCTGCATGGAAATGAACTTGGTGGCATGGAAAAGTTTTGCTTAGACCTCTCAAATGCATTGTCCAAAGAACATGAGGTACTTTTTGTAGGAGATAAAGTATTTAAGAAATACTTTGATGATTCTGTAACGTTTAAAGCACTAGACATTACAAAAAGCCGCAACAATCCTCTATTTTTATGGCGACTTTTTAACATTTTTAAAGATTTTTCACCTGATATTATTCATGTGCATAAACAAAAGAGTATCCAGATAATGAAACGTTTGGAGATATTTTTAAATATACCTTATGTTGCAACCAAACATGATACACAAATAAAAAAATCTTTTTATGGACTCACCTATGCTATAGTGATTAGTGAAGAGGCAAAAAAAAACATAGAGTCAAAGTATCTTTTTAAGATTTACAATGGTATTTCTTATGAAATACCTGAAAAAATTGTACTACCTCGAGTGTTTAATATTGTAGCCGTAGGCGGATTACGAAAAGTGAAGGGCTATGACAAGCTTATAGAAGCCGTCTCAAAATTAGAGTTTCCATATCATCTAACCATATTGGGAGAGGGGAGTGAACGAGTATACTTAGAAGCGCTTATTGATAAACTTAAAATAAATGATAAGGTATCACTTCCAGGTTTTAGATCCAACATCAAGGATTACTTGTATAGTGCTGACCTACAGGTTATCTCCTCCTTTTCTGAAGGATTTTCCCTAGCAATGATAGAGGGCATATTTTACACAAAGGTACTCATGAGTACAAAAGTAAGTGGTTGTATCGAGATCTTGCCTACAAACTTTTTGGTAAATGAAGAAGATTTTACCCAAAAAATTAAAGATATAAAAGAACACTATGAACTATATCAGAAAGAGTTCAGAAAGATAAAAGAGCGCTATACAACAATGCTTACTATGCAAAACTGTTTAGAGGAACATGAGAAGACCTTTAAAGAAATTATAGCATTAGATAAGGTATCAAAAGAATGAGAAGAGATAGTATCCTTAAATGTTCGCAATTTCCAAACTCCCTCTTATATCAGGCTGCACTTTGCAACAACTCTTCTCTTTTGATCATTACAAGT
>DQTM01000230.1 GCA_015662785.1 Sulfurospirillum arcachonense
AGTGCCGCTGTTATCGTAATTCCTGAACGAGAAGTCCCTGGAATCAAAGCTATTGCTTGAGCAATTCCTATTAAAATAGCAAGTTTTATGGTTATATCACTTTCATTTTTAATTCCAACTTTTCGATCTGAAAAGAAGAGTGCTAAACCAAAAATTATGGTTGTTGCAGCTATCACTAAAGGTGAGCGTAAATTGTCACTTATAAAATCATTAAAGCTAAGACCGGCAAGTCCTACTGGTATGGTTCCTATCAAAACTGCCCAACCAAGCGTACTTTCACCTACACTCTTTCTAAACTTAATCGAACTTAAAATATCTTTTATGATAGTAATTATCTCAAATTTAAAGTAATAAAGAACAGCTAAAAGACTCCCTACATGTAAAGCTACATCAAAAGCCAATCCTTGGTCATCCCATCCAAAAAGTTTTGGAACAAGAATCAGATGAGCTGAGCTCGAAATTGGTAAAAACTCAGTAAAACCCTGAATAATGCTTAAGAAAAATATCTGTAAAAAATCCAAACTATATCCTATACACTACGAGTTATGCCGCCATCTACGCGGATATTTTGACCTATTGTGTAACTTGCGTCATCACTAAGTAAAAATCTAACAGTTTTTGCTATCTCTTCAACTTTTCCATAACGTTCCATAGGAATATCTTTCAAAAACTTTTCATGAACTGGTTTAGAATCTACAAATCCTGGTAAAACATTATTTATGCGTATATTGTCTTTTGCATATTTATCAGCATAGAGTTTTATGTAACTTCCAAGAGCCGCTCTCATACAAGCAGAAATTGGAAAAACTGGACTTGGCTCAAAAGCTGCAAAAGTAGAGATATTGACTACACTACCACCACCTTGAGCTTGGAAAATTGGAGTTACTAGTTTTAGCATTGTATTTACACTACCTATAACTATGTCTAATCCTTCATGCCAATTCTCATCACTAAGCTCAAAAAGTTCACCTTTAGCAATATATCCGGCATTGTTAACAACTCCATCAACTCTTCCATGCTTACTCATCGTAAACTCTACTAAAGCTTTTATATCATCGCTACATGTAATACTTCCTTGAAGCCCATCTGCACCTATTGATTTAGCAACTTCAAGTATCTGCTCTCCTCGTGACATAATCACTACTTTATATCCACTTTGAATTAACTCAATTGCACAAGCTTTTCCCATGCCCATACTTGCCGCTGTTACTATTGCTACTTTTTGCATTAATTTCTCCCCATCAAACTTACTAATTTTATAATTTCTATTGGGTCTTTTACAATGTATTTTGCCCCATGTTCTACCAATTCTTCTCTACCTCTAAATCCCCATAAAACTCCGATTGGCGTTATATTTGTACTATTTGCAGTTATCATATCTATCTTCATATCACCAACAAATAGACACTCGCTAGGGTCTACATGTAACTCCTTTAGTATCTCAATAGCACCTGAAGGATCTGGTTTTCTTGGGATTCCATCTCGTATACCATAAACTGCATCAAACTTCCAATTTCTAAGGTATTTCATTACACATTTTTTTGTAAAAGAGTTTGGTTTGTTTGATAAAACTGCCATTTTTATACCTCTTACTTGGAAAAAAGTAAGCATTTTATTTATGTTTTCATACATTTTGGTATTTTTATCAAACTGTTTTGCATAGTGTTTCTCAAAAAGAGCCAATGCCTCTTTTTGTTCACTCGAAGTAAGAGCTGGCAAAAGGTCTCTAAAAAGTTGAGCAGCACCAAGTCCAACATAAGACTTATACTCCTCTACATGTAGAGGAGTTTTATTGTAGTGTTTAAGGACATGATTACAACTTATAGCTATATCCTCAAGAGTATCAAGCAAAGTTCCATCTAAATCAAAGATTACTGCTTTTATCATTACGCTTGGCAACTACCGTTGTCTTTATACTCTACTCCAACTAATTCACAAGCTTTTTTTGTTATATTTGCTTCAGTGAAACCAAACTTTTTAAACAGTTTATCAGCTGGACTTGATGCTCCAAAACGCGTCATACAGATAACATCATCAGCAAATCTATACCATTCAACTCCTGAACCTGCTTCAACTGCAAGAACTTTTGTTTTAGGATCTATGATAGAGTCTATATATGCTTTGTCTTGCTCAACAAGTAGGTCAAAACAAGGAACACTTACAATGTTTGCATTAACTCCAAGTTTTTCTAATGCACAAGCAGCTCTTAAACATGGATAAACTTCACTACCGCTTGCTATTAAAGTAACTGTTGCATTTTCTCTTTTAGTCAGTAGATAACCACCATTTTCAACATCACCTATCTCTCTTTTGTCTTTTAAAACTGTAAGTTTCTGGCGAGAACATACAAAAGAGGCAGGAGCATTCATGCTAAGTGCTTTTTTCCAAGACTTTACATTTTCAGTAGCATCTGCTGGACGATATGTATAAAAGTTTGGTAAAGCTCTATATTGGCTTAACTGCTCAATTGGTTGGTGAGTTGGTCCATCTTCGCCTACACCAATACTATCGTGAGTCCAAACATAAAAAGTTTTTAAACTCATCAACGCACTCAATCTTGCTGCTGGTTTTAAATAATCACTAAAGATAAAAAATGTAGCAGAAAAAGGAACAAAAAGACCATAAAGAGCAAAGGCATTATTGATTGCAGCCATAGAGTGCTCACGAATACCAAAGTGAATGTTTCTTCCATAAGGGAAATCTCCCATGCCTTTTAACTCACTCTTATTTGATGGTCCAAGATCAGCACTTCCACCAATGAAACCGGGAACTGCTTTAGCAATTGCATTTAAAATTTGTCCATTACTGTCACGTGTAGCAACACCTTTGCCATCTTCGTATGTCGGATACTCAATTTTTTCTAAAGAAGGGTTTAAAAGATTGTTTAAAAGAGTTTTTTGCTCATCATTAAGCTCATTTTCTACCACTTTATTCCACTGTGATTGTGCTAAATCACCTTTTTCAATAGCACACTCAAATCTTGCTTTTACATCCTCAGGAACAAAAAACTTTTGCTCTGGGTCAAATCCAGCTTTTTTCTTTGAATTTGCTATCTCTTCATCACCTAAAGGAGCACCATGTGAATGATGACTACCTTCCATTTTGCAACTTCCTTTTGCTATTACTGTATCTGCTATTATAAGTAGAGGCTTAGTTTGTTCTTTAGAATTCACTAACACTGCATTTATCTCATCAAAGTTATGCCCATCAATGCGAGCTACTTGCCAACCTTGAGCTTCAAATCTCTGCTTAACATCTTCACTCCAAGCTATGTCTGTACTTCCTTCGATAGTTATCTCATTTGAATCATAAATAAGAACTAAATTATCAAGGTTTAAGTGTCCTGCAAATGCACATGCTTCATAACTTATACCCTCTTGTAGGTCTCCATCACCACAAAGGCAGTAGACTTTATGGTCAATTACTGTGGCAGTGTCACTATTTAAAATGTTACCTGCATATTTTGCTGCCATTGCAAAACCAACTGCATTTGTAACCCCTTGTCCTAATGGTCCTGTTGTTACTTCAACTCCTGGAACATCTCCGTACTCAGGATGACCTGGAGTTTTACTGCCAAGCTGTCTAAACTCTTTTAAATCTTCCAAACTCAAATCATATCCACTCAAATGTAAAAATGAGTAAACTAGACTTGATGTATGTCCACCACTAAAAACTAGCCTATCTCTGTTTAACCATTTTGTATCTTTTGGGTTATGCTTAACGTGACGGCTTAAAACAGTTACAATATCTGCTAGCCCCATAGGAGCCCCTGGATGTCCACTATTTGCTTGTTGTACCATATCAGCACATAAAAATCTAATCGTATCAGCTTGCTTTTGTAACATTAACTTATCTTCCACATCTTATCCTTTAAAATAATCACTTATAATTTTTTGTAGTACTTTTGCTAGATTACCATCTAACTTACTCGTATCATTATTTAACTCTTTTATGAGTCTACTCTTCTCACGAGAAGCTCCATCAACTCCAAGTAGATTTACAAAAGAGTTCTTATGCTCATCGTTACCTGTTGGCTTACCTGCTTCATCACTACTCTGTGTTGCATCTATAATGTCATCTTGCACCTGAAACAAAAGTCCAAGCTTCAATCCAAAATCATAAATAACTTTTTGCTTTATCTCATCTAATCCACCTATAACTGCACCCATAAGAAGTGAAGCTGCTATTAGTTTTGCAGTTTTGTTTACATGTAAGAACTTCAACTGCTCTAAAGTAAGCTTTTTGTTTTCAAACTTACAGTCAATAGCTTGTCCTATGATCATACCACTAATGCCACCATCTCGTGCTAAAATAGAAATTAGTTTCACCTTTACTTCATCACTTAAAGGTGCATTTGCTAGCATATAAAAAGCGTGTGTATTTAATGCATCTCCAACCAATATGGCTGTTACTTCATCATAAGTCACATGAAGAGTTGGATGTCCTCTACGAAAACTTGCATCATCCATAGAAGGTAAGTCATCATGAACAAGTGAATAAGTATGAAGCATCTCAACTCCAAGTGCAACATGCATTGCATTTTTAACTAACAGTGGTGCTGTATTTTGCACAACACTAAGAAGTAACAATGGACGAAATCTTTTTCCACCAGCATCAAGTATCTCACCCAAAGCTTGATTAAAATCAGGATGAAAACTATCAACTTGAGGAAGATTGTTTTTTAAAAATTTTTCAAAATCTTCTATCATCAAAGTCCTATTTTTACAAAAAATTGAAAATCATTTCTATCAAAAAGAAGTTGTGCCTCTTTTGACTTTAATTTTGAAAGGTACTCTTTTATATCACTTTGACTCTCTATCATTTTGTGGTCAATCTGTATTAGCTTGTCGCCTATTTTTAATCCACTCATTTGGGCATAACTCTTTTTTGTTATTTTTACTATTTTCATCTCTTTATCAAAAAAGAGACCTTGTTTCTCTAAAAACGAATCACTCAAATAACCTCCACCCATACGTGAACGAACTACTGAACTTCTTTTTAATTTATGTTTGCCTCTTAAGAGTTCTATATTTATGATAGCTTTAGGTTTTGAAAATAGTACTGTTTGATTGAGTTGTTTTAAAGAGGTTACTTTTTTGCCATTTATTTTTAAAATCTTATCGTCTACATGTAAGAGTTGATTGGGGTAGAAAGGATCTCTACTTTTTACTACAAAATTATCTGCTTTTTTTTCAAATCTTACACCAATGTCTCCATAATAAACATCTTTGCTCTTAATAAATCTTTCAATATATTCACTACCTATGAACGAACCAGCCCCAATGCCAATACCATATACTTCACAGCACAAACAAGAAATGATACTGTTTTCATCTAGTTTTGCATTTTGAAGATAAAAGCTATCTAACAAGTCTCCACTTTTTGCAAAATTTCCTGCATATAAAGATGTATCATCCATTCCAGCTATCCACTCTCCAAGTTTAAGTGCATGTGTACTCTTTAGCTTTACTGGTTTAAGAGTTTTTTTGGATTGAAATAGATATAAATTTAAAAAGGGGTCAAACTTTACAAAAGCTACTTTTGGTTTAGTTTGCGAGTAAGCAACAGCCAAGTGTTTTGAAACTGCAACAGCCCTAAGGTTACCGAAATAAACAAATGATTGCTTGTTTTTTTGGTAGCACTGTCTAAAATCAGGGTATGTAAAACTTGCAGAGTTTGCAACTTGAAAAATCAGAAAAAGGGAAATAACCAAACGTATCATATACATTGTCCTTATTTACCGAAGCCACCCATGCCTTGAAGCATCTGTGAAGCCGCGAGTTTTTTACTATCTTCTACCATTTTTATAGCATCATTTGTCGCACTCATAAGAAGAATTTGTAATGACTCTTTGTCACTCAAAAGAGAGTCATCTATAGTTATATCGTTTACTTCGCCTTCTCCATCAATGCTGATACTAACTAATCCACCACCACTTTTTGCAGTGTAAACTTTACCTTTTGCATCTTCTTGCATTTTTTGAGCGTTTTTCTGTGCTTCTTGGAGCATCTCACCCATTTTTGAAAAATCCATACCTTCAAACATTAATTATTTCCTAATTATTAAATAAAATCTCTTATCTCATCTATATTGTTATTTTCATCTACTAATACAACGTGTGGCTTGAACTCGTTTCTCTCGGCTTCATTCATACTAGCATATGCTATGATGATGATTCTATCGCCTATTTCTGCTTTTCTTGCAGCGGCTCCATTTAGACAAATATCTTTTTTGCCTCGCTCACCCTCTATAACATAAGTACTAAATCTTTCACCATTATTTATGTTTACTATCTCTACTTTTTGACCTACAATTAGCTTTGAAGCTTCCATAAGGTTTTTATCTACTGTAATTGAACCTACGTAATTCAGGTTTGCATCAGTTACTGTTGCTCTGTGAATTTTTCCATATAACATTTCAAATGTCATTTTTTCTACCTTTACCCTTGTGCCATTTCCATCATTTTTAGAGGGCTAATTGCCTCGTCCCAATACTCATCTGTAATGATATATTCCTTAACTGGATTACCTTTGATGATATGTTCATCTATTATTTTATCTATTTTTTCCTTAGTAAGTCCAATGTACATATGATGCCCAGGCTCAATCAACATAACAGGCCCCATTTGGCAACGATTTAGACATGCTGTTCTTATTGGATGAACTGTTGTTGTAACGCCCATTACCATTAGCTTATTTGACATGTATTGATAAAGTTCACGAGTTTGAGCATTTACGCAACTTGGCTTTGGCATACCCGGAGGTGAGCTCTGTTCACACTTAAATATATAAAATGCAGGTTGTGGAATTCCCATAATAATCCTTTATAGACTTCTTTTGGTGAAATTGTATCAAAAAGATATAGAATTCAGCTGAAAAAACAAGTTAAACTAATAAAGAACATACTACTTCTCTATCATCAAAAGCAATCTTTTCACCCTGTACCTCTTGGTAAGTTTCATCACCTTTTCCTAAAATTACAACTATCTCATTTTCACCTCTTACATGTAAAGCATATTTTATTGCTTCTCTTCTGTCAACCTCCACATGTAAAGAACTTCTGTCTTTAATCCCTGCAACTATATCTTCTATAATTTTTTCAGGATTTTCACTTCTAGGATTATCACTAGTAACGATCACTTTTTTTGCATATCTATTAGCAATATTGCCCATCTGTGGTCTTTTATTTGCATCTCTATCTCCACCTGCTCCAAAAACAACTACAATATTTCTATCTTTGAGAGCATCAAGAACTTTGTCCATGCCATCAGGCGTATGAGCAAAATCAACTATGACAAGTGGGTCATTACTCACTACTTCCATACGTCCTTCAACTCCGCCAAAACTCTCTACTGCTTCACAAATTTTCTCCATTGGAGCAACTTCAAGCATGTCTACTGCACTAATCGCCGCAAGCATATTGTAAAGATTAAAAAAGCCATGAAGTGGAGAGTAAAAATCATACATTTTATCAAACTTTTGTATAACTGCACTCACACCATCTTTCAATGAATAAGCAGCTACTTTATAAGTAGAAGGATTATCCGCACCATAAGTCATGCAATTTTTTCTATTAAATCTTATTTTGCCATCATCTTTGTTGATTAGTTTTGGAGTCTCATCATCAAAAAACTCACTCTTAACAGCTATATATGCATCAATAGTTCCGTGATAATCAAGATGGTCTTGAGTTACATTTGTAAAAATTTTCAATGCAAACTCAATTCCCTCTATACGTTTTTGTTCTATCGCATGAGAGCTAACTTCCATCACAAAGTACTCGCATTTTTCATCTATAGCATCTTTTATTTTAGCCATTGTTTGAAGAATTGGTGGTGTAGTTAGGCTTTTTTCTTCACTTCTTTTTTCATTTATAAAACAGCCTCTTGTTCCTTGAAAAGCAACTTTCTTACCCAAATCTAAAAGTATAGAGTAAATTGCAGCTGCAGTTGTTGTTTTGCCGTTAGTTCCTGTGATACCTATGATTTTTATACTGTCTTTTATTCCTAATATATCTAAACATTCACTTGGAGTTATAACTTTACATGTAACGCTATCTACGTACTTTTTGTTTTGATTAGTTAAAACAAATGCTGTTGTTTCATTGCATTTTGTGGAATCGTCAGTGATATAGTTAAAATCACTTCTATTTTTAAGTTCTATTATCAATTTTCTACTTTTTTTACAAGTTCTTGTAGTTTTTTATCATGTGGGTAAAGCTGAACTGCATTTTCAAAATAGTTCATAGAGACATCTTTAAAACCATTATCTATAAGCTTTTCTAAAAAATCTATAAAATCATCTTTTTTATGAATAATTACTTTAGTTGAAAACATGAT
>DQTM01000124.1 GCA_015662785.1 Sulfurospirillum arcachonense
GTACTTACTTATGAAGAGATTGAGATGGAGTTATGGCCAGATGAGTATATGAGTCTCAATGCTCTAAGACTGCTAATGAAAAACTTTCGTAAGAAATTACCAAAAGATTATTTGAAAAATATACAAGGAGTTGGTTACAAATTGTAACCTTCTTACAATTTTTTTTGTAACTTTTATCTACATGTACTAATTTTGACATAATTCATACATATCTTTTTTTTATACTCCAAATAGACAAAATCTTAAAGGAGAAATGTATGAGAAAGATTATACAAATTGTAGCAGCTACGGCTGTATTAGCGTCAGCTGGAATTGCAGCTGATTATGTTCTAAAGTTTAGTCATGTTGTTAGCCCTAACACACCAAAAGGTAAAGCGGCAAACTTTTTTGAAAAGAGATTAGAGGAGCTAAGTGGTGGTCAAATTGACGTTCAAATCTATCCATCAAAGCAACTTTACAATGATAAAGCAGTTTTAAAAGCTATCAAGTTAGACTCTGTTCAAATGGGTGCGCCAAGTTTTTCTAAGTTTGGAAGAATTGTTCCTCAGTTAGCACTATTTGATCTACCATTTTTGTTTAGAGATATAGACCACCTACACCGTGTTCAAGATGGTGTTGTTGGTGAAAAACTAAAAGCTATGGTCAATAAAAAAGGTTTTGTTGCACTTAACTTTTGGGATAACCACTTTAAACAGTTAAGTTCTTCTAAAAAAGCACTTATAGCTCCTTCTGATGCTAAAGGTCAAAAGTTTAGAATCATGAGTTCAAAAGTACTTGAAGCTCAGTTTCAAGCAGTTGGTGCAAATCCACAAATGATGCCTTTCTCTGAAGTATACTCAGGACTACAGCAAGGTGTAATTGATGGACAAGAAAATACATTTTCAAACATATATACTAAAAAATTCTATGAAGTACAAACTGATTTAACAGTTACAAATCACGGTTACTTAGGATATTTAGTTATTTTATCTAAAAAATTCTGGAACTCTTTAACTCCTGAATTACAAAAAAATGTTGTTCAAGCTATGAATGATGCTACTGTAAAAGAGAGAGAGTATGCTCAAGAGTTAAATGACTCACAATTTGCACTTATAAAAGAGTACGCCGATAAAACTGGAAAACTTAAAATCCATACTTTATCACCAGCTCAAGTTCAAGCTTGGAGAGATGCTGTTAGTCCAATCTACTCAAAATTCTATGATAAAAAGAAGATTGGTAAAGATTTAATCGAAGCTACAATCAATACAAAATAATTGTATATATTTACATGTAGGATACTTTTAAAGTATCCTACATCGCTGTTATAAAGGGGAGTGTGATGATTAATTTTTTTAATCTTCTAGGTGGCACTATAGGTGTCATAAATCGGTCTATTGCTATGTTTGGTATAACAGCCGGCGTTGCTTTGGCATTTGTCAATGTTGTTGCTAGATATGCATTTAACTATTCAATAACATGGGCAGCAGAACTTACTGTATATCTATTTTTATGGGGCATGTTTTTTGGAGCTGCTTACTGCTTCAAAATCGATGGTCATATATCTATAGGGCTATTGATAGAAAATGTTTCAAAAAAATCTGCAAAATTCTTAATGTTAGTTACAAGAACAATTACATTTGCTTATCTTTCAATAGTGGCATATTATGGATACCAATACTTGTTGTTTGTTATGGAGCTCGAAGAGATGTCAATCGACCTTGAGATTCCTATGTGGATACCTTATCTGGTCATTCCTGTTTCTTTTGCATTTGGAGCGTACAGAGTTGGTGAACATATTGTAAAACTTATCAATACTCCTGCAAATGAGATTGTTATAAAGACAGAAACAGAAGAGCTTATGGAAGAAGCTCATATAGAAAAAGTGGTTGAAGAGGCCAACAGAAAAACAGGTGGTATGCTATGAGTGTGATTATTTTATTTTCACTATTTTTTGGATTGTTGGTTATGGGTGCACCTATCGCGATTGCACTTGGTGCGTCTACTTTTATCGCTTTAGTTGGATTCACTCCGATTTCTGCGATAGAGATATCTTCAATGATATTTGAAAAAGTTGAACACTATTCACTTATGGCAATTCCTATGTTTATCTTAGCAGGTAATCTTTTGAGTAAGGGTTCATCTGCAACGAGGATTATTGAGTTTGCAAAAGCTTGTGTAGGGCATTTCCCTGGTGGACTTCCTATCTCGGCTATTTTTGCTAGTATCATTTTTGCGGCAGTTTCAGGAAGTTCACCCGCAACAGTTGTTGCGATTGGCTCTATCATGTTTGGTGCAATCGTAAAAGAGGGTTATCCAAGAAGGTATGCAGTTGGTACAATTGCAACTGCGGGTAGTCTTGGTATTCTTATACCACCTTCAATCGTTCTGATTGTGTTTGGTGTTACTGCGGAAGTATCTATCGGAAAACTGTTTATGGCAGGCGTTGTTCCTGGGCTTCTTCTTGGAGTTATGCTGATGCTAGTTACTTATGTAGGTGCTAAAAGACTTGGTTTCAAAAGAACTGAACCACAATCTTTTAGAGTAAGACTTGCTAAGATGAGAGAAGCTTCATGGGGACTTATGACGATTGTTATTGTTATAGGTGGTATCTATGGAGGACTATTTACACCAACAGAAGCAGCAGCAGTTGCAGCAGTTTGGGCATTTTTTATATCGGTATTTGTTTATCGTGATATAGATATAAAACAGTTCTTGGATATAGCTTTAACCTCAGGAAAAACGACATCAATGATTATGTTTATCATCGCCAATGCGATGCTTTTTGCACATTTTCTAACACTAGAAAATATTCCGCAAATCATAACACAAACATTGATTGATAACAATGTAGGCATGATTGCATTCTTGATATTTGTAAACATACTACTTATAATCGCAGGTGCTTTTATGGAGCCTTCAGCGATTATCATGATTATGGTACCACTACTTTTACCAGTAGCTATGGCACTAGGAATCAACCCAATTCACTTTGGTATCATGATAACAGTAAATATGGAACTTGGTATGGTCTCACCTCCGGTAGGACTCAACCTTTTCGTTACAAGTTCACTAACAGGAATGTCAATGAAAGACGTTATGGTAGCAACTATTCCTTGGACAGCAACTATTTTTGTTGGTCTAATGTTAGTTACATACATACCACAAATCAGTCTTTGGTTACCAAACCTTATCTACGGATACTAAAATTACACCTTTACATGTAGAGAGTTTTCTCTACATGTAAAATACTTTACATTTGTAGCTAAATTGTGCTATACTTAAATAAAAAATAAGGAATAGTCATGACACTCAATTCAACTGTAAGAGCTAGAGTAGACTCTGATTTAAAAAGTGAAGTAGAAGTTATACTTAAAAAAATTGGCTTAAATACATCACAAGCAATCAATATTTTTTTAAACTCTGTAAAAAATAACAATGGCATACCATTTGAGCTTAAAATTCCAAATGAAACTACCATCAATGCAATAAAAGAAGCAGATAATGGAGATGGTGTGACTGTAAGTTTTGATGAGTTTTTAAAAGAAACCAATAATGCTTAAACTCTTTAGGACAAAAACATTCACTAAAGAGTATAAAAAACAAAAATTTACTGATAAATTATATGCAAAATATGTAACTTTTATATCTATATTGTTAAATGAGCATATACTACCACCAGAAGCTATGAATTACAAGCTAAAAGGTGAGCATGAAGGACTTCTTGAATTTCACATTAGTGGCGACTTGCTGATAATCTATAGAGTAAAAGACAATATTTTAGAGCTAATGCGCATAGGAACTCATAGCGAACTTTTTAAGTAAAAAATCAATTATTTCCCTAGTCATTGATAAACTATATATTTTTACATATAATAAAATATGTATTTAAATATGGAGAAAACTATGGTAACTTATGCAAAAGAAGAGATGATAGGCATAACAGAATTTGGAAAGTCGTTAGGCAAGTATCTTGATAAAGTAACTTCAAACACTCTTAATAAACTAGCAATCATCAGAAGAAACAAGCCAGAAGCCGTAATCATACCAATCCAAGAGTATGAAAATCTTCAAAAAGCTTATGATATGTTAGAACAAAAAGATATTGAGCAGATACTAAGCAGTAGAACTGATGA
>DQTM01000264.1 GCA_015662785.1 Sulfurospirillum arcachonense
AACCCAGAGAAGTCTATGCTTATGGCAAAAGAGTCTTTGATGGGACATGTTGACATTCATGAACTCAAAGCAAGAGGAGCAAAAAACGGTCTTGAAGAGTTAAGATTAAAACTTTATGAAGATATAAACAAAGTAGGTATTGGAGCACAAGGACTTGGTGGCATTACTACTGTTTTAGATGTAAAAATCTTAGACTATCCATGTCATGCAGCATCTTTACCAGTAGCAATGATACCAAACTGTGCAGCGACAAGACACATACACTTTGAGCTAACAGGTGATGGTCCAGCAGTGTTTGAAAAACCAGATTTAGATTTATGGCCAGATTTAGAACTTCCTATGGATACTATCAAAAAAGTAAATATAGAAGATTTGACTAAAGAGAATCTTTCTCAGTTTAAATCAGGAGATACACTTCTTCTCTCAGGAAAGATTTTAACAGCTCGTGACGCTGCTCATAAGAAGATAGTTGAGTACAAAAATGCAAACAAACCACTTCCAAATGGTGTTGATTTAGAGGGTAAATTTATCTATTATGTTGGACCAGTTGACCCAGTTCGTGATGAAGCAGTAGGACCAGCTGGACCAACAACTTCAACAAGAATGGACAAATTTACTAAAGACATGATGGAGATAAACATACTTGGTATGATTGGAAAAGCTGAAAGAAAACAGCCTACAATCGACCTCATAAAAGAGTATGGCTCAATCTACTTAATCGCAACTGGAGGAGCAGCATACCTCATAAGCCAGTCAATCAAAAAAGCAAAAGTAGTAGCTTTTGAAGAGCTTGGCATGGAAGCAATCTATGAGTTTGAAGTAAAAGATATGCCTGTTACTGTTGCAGTAGATAGTAATGGAATCTCAATCCACACTACAGGTCCTGCAAAATACAGAACTATATAGTCTTATAAAAAGAGGGATAATATCCCTCTTTAATCTTCGTTAGAATTCATCATCCAGATAGAAAATATATCCAAATAATTCCAAAAAGATTGTTTAAGCTCATCACTCATATTAAGTGCTTGTAAAACTGGTATATAAGATTCTAACCAGACTTTTCTAGCCTCCATGGTTATCTTAAAAGGTGCATGTCGTCTTGCCATTTGAGGTGCTCCTCTTGTTACATTGAAGTACTGAGGTCCACCGCAAATCTGTATAAAAAAATCTGCTGAGTGCTGTTTTGCTTTTTCCAGCAACTCCGGAGTAGGTGGAAAAAGATTTTACAAGAGCAGTAGGCGTTTCGAGAGAGACTTTTAGATAGATGCAAAAAGTACTAAATAGGCACTATATGTGAAGCGAACTCTAAAACTAGGCAGGTGAAATCAAAAAAATGTCATACTTTGAAACTTAAACCAGCTCTTTACATGTAGAAGTAGTTCAGAATTGTTATTTTGTTTTGTAGACATAGCAAATATAAAAGTTGTTAAAAGTAAAATCGAGAGTAATAATTCCCCTTTTAGGTATAATTATACTATGAAACTTAATGAATTAACAGAAGTAACCCAGTATTTACAAAAATACAAGTCAATAACAACCATAGGCAGAGTCGAAGACAGCATTATTAAGATAGTTTTCGATAGAGCAGATGCACTTTTTTTTGATATGAAAAGAGGGGATTCTCATATGTTTAAAAAAGAGCATTTTAGACGTGCAAAACTCTATAATGCTCCTTTTGATGTCATACTGCATAAACGCTTTGGAAGAAGCCATATAGAGTCGTTTGAAGTGAG
Organism: Sulfurospirillum arcachonense; assembly: GCA_015662785.1. Classification (GTDB taxonomy): domain Bacteria; phylum Campylobacterota; class Campylobacteria; order Campylobacterales; family Sulfurospirillaceae; genus Sulfurospirillum_A; species Sulfurospirillum_A arcachonense_A. The sequence goes on from DQTM01000264.1 coordinate 1,734, forward strand.
TGAAGGTAATAGAATTTTGCGTCTACATGTAAGCTCTAACTCTAGCTATAAAGCACAAAGTACAATTTTGCAGTTTGAGTTCACTGGACGTAATACAAACGCAATCATCTTAGATGAAGAGGGCATAGTTTTAGAGGCTCTACGGCATATAGATTCTAGTGTATCTTATCGTTCTATTAGAGTGGGAGAAGAGCTTGAAGAGTTACCTCCAAAAGAGTTTAAGGAGAAGCCTTCAAGTATTGGTGGAGATGTAGAAGAGTATTTTAAAAACGAGTATATCAAACGCTCACTCATAAGATTAAACCAGATAAAAAATCAAAAACTAATAGCTCTACAAAAAAAGGCAGATAAACTTCAAAATATTTTAGAGAAGCTTGATGATGAAGAAGTTTTGCAAGAAAAAAGTGACAAGTTGAACTTTTGGGGAACGCTAGTTTTGAGCAATATAGATAAAGTAAAAGCCTATGAAAAGATTATAAAACTAGATGATTTTGAGGGCAATGAAGTAGAAATAGTTTTGCCAAAAGAGGCAAGAAGTGCTAGTGAAGCTGGCAATATACTTTTTGATAGTTCAAAAAAACTAAAAAGAAAAGCAAAATCACTTTATATAGAAAGAGAAAACCTAGATGAAAAGATAGAGTTTTTCAAAAAGATGCAAAGAGCAGTTGAAAGATGTGAAGATGAAGCAGAGATAAACATACTTCTTCCTCGTCAAAAGCAGAAGAAAAAAGTAAAAAAAGAGCAAAAATCATATGAAACTTTTTTTATGGAGGGCTTTAAAATAATGCTCGGTAAAAATGAAAAAGGTAACATTGAGTTACTAAAAGAGGCAAAAAAACGAGATATTTGGTTACACATCAAAGATACTCCCTCAAGCCATGTTATAATAAGAACAGATAAAACAAGTGTTCCTCAGAGTGTATTAGACTTTGCAGCAAAAATATGTGTAGAGTTTAGTGTGACTAAAAAAGGTACGTATTTGGTCGATTATACTCAAAGAAGAAACGTAAAAGTGCATGATGGCGCAAATGTAACATATGTGGAGTATAAGACTCTGCATTTCGAGGAGTAATTATGGCGGCAATAGGTCCTGTAGGTAGCATGATATATACAAATCAAAATGTAACAGCAGCTGCAACAAAACAGACTGCCGTTCAAAACAGAAACGAGATGCAAAATGTCATGGCTAGTGCTATTGCCAATGAAAAAGAGGCAGTAGTTAAAGAGCTACGTCCAACCGAAGCTACATACAAAATAGATCCAGAAAAAGAGCACCAAAAACAGAAAAATGAAGAAGAGAGTGGTGCCAAAGAAGAAGAGACTACAAGAGATACAAAACATA
>DQTM01000147.1 GCA_015662785.1 Sulfurospirillum arcachonense
CACTTGGTTAAGCTCAGATTTTTTACAAACACCACAGGCACAAGCATAATCACTATTTTAGCAATTCTATTACATAATCTGAGTTTAGTAATTTATTCGTATAGTTATAGGGATATATCTTAGTCTTCTATTAGATATTTTTGTAATCCTTTTACCTTTATAGTGACCTATGTTTTTATATCCTATAAATTTTTCCTCTTCACTTTCATTGTATCTTGTTACACATCTTTGTTTAGTTTCATAAGTTCTATAGCTATCTCTTCTTTGGTTTTTAGACATATTATATCCTACAATAGAGCCTATGATTGCTCCACCAACTGTGGCTAAGTCTTTTCCTCTACCACCACCAACCTGGTGACCTATAACCCCTCCCGCAACTCCACCTATGATAGTTCCTATTGGATAATCATCTGTATAACCACGAGAACGTCTAACAGGGACACTCTCTTCCCAACATTCTTGGTAAGGAACTCTTTTTGTAATTGTTTTATACTTTGGAGTTGAGCTTGTAACTCTTACTTCATCTGTAATTGTAAATGAGTTTGCTTGAAGAGCTAAAATTGCTGTTGTTAAAATTATTGCTGTCTTTTTCATAATGTTCTCCTTGTTTTGATAATAGAAGTTTAAAATAAAAAAGTGAAATGATTGTGAATAGGGAGGCGATTTATTCGCCTCCTTAAAATTAAGCTACTACTTTTTTCCCGTAAAATCTTACAGTTAGAGCAACTACTACTAGTGCAAGTGGAAGAACTATATACATAGAAAATCCCATTGCAGCTGGTATGTAACCAAACAGTATTGCCACAGCACCAACAAACAGAGCATAGAAAAGCTGAGTTCTGATGTGGTCCATATGGTCACAAGATGCTCCCATAGATGAGAGTATAGAAGTATCAGAGATTGGAGAACAATGATCACCAAAGATAGCACCAGTAAGAACAGCACTTATGTTTAGGATGATATAGTTTTGAAGTTCAGTTCTTTCAAGTCCTGTGTGAAGTTCCAAGCTCTTTTATAACCGCACTTATAGACCAAGCAAGTATAAGTATGATGGCAGTAATAGCCAAAGCTTTTACACCAAGTACCCACGTTTCTAATGCTTCACTAAGATTGAACATCTTTTGTTGCATTCCCATACCGATTGCTACTATAGAAGCAAAAAGAGCCGCTTCAAAAAGCACAATAGACGCATCAGCAGCACCAAAACAATGCTGGATTGATAAAAAAGCATAAGGGTTTGCATCTACTAGTTTTAATGTTGATTCATCTAACGCGTGATAACCATTAAAATAAAATCCAAAAAACGTAACTGCAATTAGAGTTCCTATAGGAATGATAGCATTCCAAATAGAGTGAGTTACTCCCTCTTTAGGCTCTAACGTTGCACTTTCTTGGTTCATCATAATGTTTGCATTTGGATGATAAACTTGACCAGTTGAGATGGCTCTAGTTGCTGCTTTGTGCATAGGTCCAAACTCGCGTAAGAAGTAAGCTGTAAAGAAAACAAAAGCTAACATCAAGATGTTGTAAAATCTATAAGGAATGGTCTCTACAAAAATTGCATATGCGTTGATGTCTACCATGCCTATCATGGCATAAGCATCTTTAATAAGTGAAATCTCATACCCAATCCAAGTCGATATAAGTGCAATTCCAGCAACAGGAGCTGCCGTAGCATCTATGATGAAAGCAAGTTTTTCACGACTAACTTTGAGTTTGTCTGTAACTGGTCTCGTAAAGATAACTTTTGCTATAATGATATTATGAAAGATTTAATACAAAATTTACCAAAAGCAGAACTTCACTTACATATAGAAGGTACATTAGAGCCTGAACTTATGTTTAGATTGGCTAAAAAAAACAGCATAAAAATACCTTATAAAACTATAGAAGAAGTCAAAGAAGCATATAGTTTTAATTCTTTACAATCTTTTTTAGATATCTACTATGCAGGGGCAAATGTCCTCATTGAAGAGCAAGATTTTTTTGATTTGACTTGGGCATATCTTCTTACATGTAAAGCACAAAACATAGTTCACACCGAGATAATGTTTGACCCTCAAACGCATACAAATAGAGGTATAAAGTTTAAAACTGTTATAAATGGCATTACGAAAGCCTTGTATAGGGCAAAAAAAGAGTTAGAAATAAGTTCCTTTTTGATTATGAGTTTTTTAAGACATTTAACTCAAGAAGAAGCGTTTAAAACTCTAAAAGATGCTGAGCCTTTTAAAGATAAGATTTTAGCTGTTGGACTTGATTCAAGTGAGCTTGGAAATCCTCCAAGTAAGTTTGAAAAAGTATTTAAAGAAGCAAAAAAGCAAGGATACAAGTTAGTAGCTCATGCAGGTGAAGAGGGCGATACTAGTTATATTTGGGATACATTGAACCTTTTACATGTAGATAGAATTGACCATGGAATAAGATGTGATGAAGATGAAAAGCTTTTAGAGTATTTAAAAGAAAACAAAATCCCTCTAACTGTTTGCCCTTTATCAAACGTGAAACTAAAAGCAGTAAAAAGTATGAAAAACCACAATATACTAAAACTGCTCAAATATGGTTTACATGTAACGGTAAACTCTGATGACCCAGCATGCTTTGGAGGTTATTTGAATGAAAACTATGAAGCTTTAGTAAATGAACTTGGCGCTACTAAAGAAGATATAGAAAAATTGGTTAAGAATTCTTTCGAAGACTCATTTTTATGATAAAAAGTGTAGAAGACGAAAACATAAAAGAGTTTGTTTCACTAAAACAGTCTACGCATGACAAAGAGTATGTTGTAGTAGAGAGCAAAAATGTTTTTAAAAAAACTCTTTAAAACAAATATAAAAATTCATAAAGTATTTACAACGCAAGAGAATATTGAGTTTATAAATGAGCATTGTAAAAAAATAGACTTTCCAATATATACTGCTAGTAATGAACTTATGAAAAAAATAGTAGGACACAAAATCCATCAAGGAATGATGGCACTAATAGATAAACCAAATTATATTGAATTTGAAGAAATTGTTGGAAATGTTGTAGTACTAAATGGTTTTACATTTTCAAAAAAATCAGCAATCATTATTGGTAGTGAGGGGAATGGGGTTGAAAAAGATATTTTAAATCTTTCTGATACTATTTTAAAAATAGATATTGATGAAGAAGTGACTAGTCTAAATGCTTCTATTGCTGCGGCAATTATACTTTATGCGATGAAAGAAGTGCAATGAAATACAGACCAATTTTTATAACAGCAACAAACACAGACATAGGTAAAACATATGCTACATGTAAACTGATAGAAGAGCTAAGCAAACAAGGTTTACATGTAGGGGTTTTAAAACCTATAGAAACAGGTGTAGAAGAGTACCCTCTTGATGGTAAAGTTCTGCTTGAAACAGCTCAAAAGTATAATCCAAATCTAAAAAGCTTTACATGTAGAGATGTAGTGCCAATTCAGTACAAGTTTCCAGCTGCTCCTTATGTGTCTAAAGGTTTTGAGACAATAGATATGAAAGCTATACATGAGGCATATGAGAAGATGTCAAAAGTGAGTGATGTGGTTTTGATTGAGGGTGCTGGAGGGCTTATGGTTCCTGTTGATGAAAACCTTTACATGTACGACTTCATAAAAGAGTTTGATGCAGTTACTCTTTTAGTGACTCACGCAAACTTAGGTTGTATTAACGATACTCTGCTTAATAAAAATCTATTAGATTCTTTACATGTAGAGTACGAGTGGTGTGTAAACTTTAGAGATAACTTTGAGAGTTTTAACACTACTACTCTTCCGTATTACAAAAAAATCATAAGTCTGCAAGATGATATAAAATTATTAAGCGAAAACTTGTTAAAATTAGCAAGAGGTAAACAATGCAACACTTAATAAACACAAGAGATTTTTCTATTGATGAGGTAAATGAGCTTTTTAAAAGAGCAGAGCTTTTTTTGGATGAGAAACCAAGAGATATACTAAAAGAGAAGATGATTATAACTATCTTTTTTGAGAACTCAACAAGAACAAGAAGCAGTTTTGAAATAGCAGCAAAAAGACTTGGTGCCAATGTAGTTAGTCTTGATGTCTCAAAAAGTTCATCAAGCAAAGGTGAAACTCTTTTTGACACAGCTGCGAACCTTGATGCTATGGGACCAGATGCCATAGTTGTAAGACATAAAAACTCAGGTGTTCCTCATATACTTTCAAACTATGTAAATTGTCCTATCCTAAACGGAGGAGATGGACCTCACGCTCACCCAACACAAGCACTTTTAGATTTGTTCACAATGACAAGATACTTCAATGACCTGCAAGGCGTAAAAATAGCCATAGTCGGTGACATCAAAAACTCACGTGTAGCAAACTCAAATATAGAGCTTTTAACAAGGTACGGACTAGATGTTACCTTAGTAGCTCCTCCTCATTTTTTGCCGGAAACTACACTAAAAACAAGCCACAACATAAAAGAAGTCATTGATGATGTGCAAATAGTCATGAGCCTAAGAACCCAAACAGAACGTCACAAAAACCAAATATACGGTTCACTAAAAGACTATGCGAAAGACTTTTGTATAACCGAAGAGTTAATGGGAGACAGAGACATACTTCTTCTTCATCCAGGACCAGTTCATAGAAACGTGGATATTGATGATGCTATGTTAAGAGACAGTAGATGTAAAGTACTAGAACAAGTCAAAAATGGAGTTGCGGTTCGTATGGCTGTATTGGAAAAACTGATTGCTTGACAAACTAAACGAGTATGGTAAAAAAAGAAAACCCATCTTTTTTGCCATAGATTTTGAGATGAAAAACTGGATTTTTGAAGATGAAAATGTTCAGTTCCAACTAGAAAATTTTAGAAACTTTAAACCAATAACTAATCACAAAAAAATAAATATAACAAATCGTTTACATGTAAGCTTTGAAGAGTACAAAAAAGCTCTCAAAAAAGTAAAAAAAGAGATAAAAAAAGGCAATACTTATCTGTTAAATCTCACTTTTGAGACTAAACTTGAAGGCGAAATAGATTTGCAATCTATTTTCCATAGTGCAAATGCGCCTTTTAAACTACATGTAAAAGACAAATTCGTCTGCTATTCACCAGAACGTTTTGTGCAAATAAAAGATAACCAAATAAGTACTTACCCTATGAAAGGGACTATAGAAGCCAGCATTCCCCACGCAATGGAAAGAATCTTAGCAAATCAAAAAGAGATGAGTGAACATACTATGGTGGTGGACTTGCTCAGAAATGACCTTGGCATAGTTGGTAAAAACATACAAGTAGAGAAGTTTAGATACATAGACAAAATAAACGCAGGAAAAAAAGAACTACTCCAAGTAAGCTCAAAAATCACAGCAGACTTAGATGAAAGTTGGCATGAAAACCTAGGTGATATAGTAAAAAAAATGCTCCCAGCAGGAAGCATAACAGGAACTCCAAAAAGAAAAACAGTAGAGATTATAAAAGAAATTGAAAATTACGAAAGAGGATTTTTTACAGGAATCTTTGGCCACTACGATGGCAAAAGTTTTGATAGTGCTGTAATGATTCGCTTTATAGAAAAAACAGATGAGGGTTATATTTTTAAAAGTGGTGGAGGCATTACCATAGAGAGTGATGCTTTAAGTGAGTATGAAGAGATGAGGGATAAGGTTTATGTATAGAAGTTTTTAAGACCAGTTTTTAGCTAGAATAGATTATAAATTTATATTACAAAAGAGAATAAATGACTAAATTAAATAACCCCCTTGAAGATGTATTTTTGGCATTTCAGGTGATTCCTCGCGTAAAAGAGGGAAATATCTATGAAGTTGTTGACAAAGCAATCGAGGTAGTGAAAAAAGCAAATGTACCTTTTCAAGTTGGTGTAATGGAAACCACAATGAAAGGTGAACTTAGTAAACTGATAGGTATCGTACAAGCTGCTCAGCAAGCTTGTTATGACAATGGAGCTATAGAAGTTATTACAAATATTAAAATTCATAGTAAAACAGCAGAGGCAACAGATACTTTTTGTACCTATCATCGCGGTGTTACCCCTGCAAATCATATGTTTGTAGAGTAATATGATTTGTTTTGAGACTATAAAAATAGAAAATGGCAAGCTTTTAAATCTTAAGTATCATCAACAAAGAGTAGATTATACGAGAAAATTTTTAGGTTTTAATGATAAATTAGAATTAAAAGAACAGAATTTTAATTTACCTCAAAATGGTGAGTTTAGACTTAGAGTTGATTATGATAAAGAGATAAAAAGCTTTACATGTAGACCTTGTACATGTAGAGAATTTAAAGAGTTTAGGATTGTAAAGTCAGACATAGAGTATGACTGCAAGTATGCTAATAGAGATGAACTTGATGCTTTAAAAGTTGATGAAAAAGAGATAATTATAGTTAAAAATGGATTACTAGCTGACACAACTATTGCAAATATAGCGATAAGAGTAGATGGTATTTGGCTAACTCCAAAAACTCCTCTTTTGCTTGGCACTACTAGGGCTAGGCTTATTGATAGTGGTTTTTTAAAGTGTGCAGATTTAACTCTAATAGATTTAAAAAAAGCAGAAAATTTTGCTATAATGAATGCCTTAATAGATTTTAAAGTAATAAGGGCAGAGATTGAATTTGAATTGGGACTTGAACGCACTATATAAAAGTGATGAAAAATTAGATATAGATTTAGAAAAAGCAAAAATAAAAGCAGAAAATTTTGAAAAGATGTATAAAAATGGACTAAAAAACCTTAGTTCAAGTGAGTTTATAGAGGCTATTAGAGAGTATGAAAGTATTTCTCAAATACTCGGTAAAATAATGACATACGCTTTTTTAAAGTTTGCAACAAACAGTGACAATGGTCCATTTTACGCAAAATATCAAAATGAATATACAAAAGTAAGTGAGTTTTTACTCTTTTTTGAATTAGAGTTCAACCGTCTTAGTGAACCAAAACAAAAAGAGTTTATTGATAACTCAAATGGATACAGTTTTTATCTTCAATCACTTCAAGAAGAAAAACCTTATCAATTAACAGCAAAAGAGGAGAGAATCCTTTTAAAAAAGAGTACTACAGGTGGAAGTGCTTTTAGTCGTCTTTTTGATGAACATTTTAGTAGACTAAAGTTTACTTACAACGGCAAGAAAATATCAGAAGAGGAGATACTTTCACTTCTTCATAACCCAGACAGAGATATAAGAAAAAAAGCTTCGATAGCTTTTAGCAAAGGTTTAAAACCTCACCAGCCACTTCTTGGCTATATTTATAACATGATAAAAACAGATCACAAAAGTGATTGTGAGCTAAGAAACTATAGCTCACCAGAACAAGCTCGACATATGGATAATAAGATAAGCCAAACTAGTGTAGATGCTTTGGTAGACGCGGCAGAAGAGAGTTTTGATTTGGTTCAAGACTACTATGTTAAAAAAGCAAAACTTTTGGGGCTTGAGCAACTCGAAGACTATGACAGATATGCACCTCTTGAGCTTAAAGAAGAAGTCTATGATTTTGAAAAATCAAAAGATATTGTCTTGAAAGCCTTTGAAAAGTTTAGTCCAAAGTTTGCTAGTATAGCGAAAATTGCTTTTGATGAGGGTTGGATAGACGTTATGCCTAAAGATGGTAAACGTGGAGGGGCATTTTCGCATCCAGCTACTCCTGACACTCATCCTTATGTGCTTCTTAACCATACAAACAGAAGAAGAGACTTGTTTACTTTGGCTCATGAACTTGGACATGCTATTCATCAGTATCTCTCTCGTGATGTTGGTTATATTGGTTCGGATACACCACTTACTACTTCTGAAACAGCTTCAGTATTTGCTGAAATGCTCGTATTTGACTACATTAAAGATGGTTTGAGTGAAGATGAAAAAACATCTCTGTACGCTGGAAAAATAGAAGATATTTTTGCAACACTTTACAGACAGATAAACTTCACGACTTTTGAAAGACGAGTTCATGCCCATGATGGTGAGCTTAATTTAAACACTTTTAACAAACTTTGGCTTGAAGAGAGTAAAAAGATGTTCGGTAGTAGTATTAAACTAAGTAAAAACTATGAAATGTGGTGGAGCTATATCCCTCACTTTATTCACTCTCCATTTTACTGCTACTCTTACTCTTATGGACAGCTTTTAGTTCTAGCACTTTACGGACTTTACAAGGGTGGAAAGTGTGATAACTTTATAGAAATTTACACTGCATTTTTAAGTGCAGGTGGAAGTAAGAGTCCAAAAGAGCTTATAAGCAAGTTTGGATTTGACATAGATGATAAAGAGTTTTGGAAAATAGGTATTGAGGAAATAAGAAAACTTTTAAAGGAGTTCAAATAATGCTTCAAGATGTACTAAACGACCCAAATTTTAGTGGAGAGATGAAGAGACACGTTAGAGAAGTACTAGAAATTCTTTTGAAAAAAGGGACAAATTTTTCTATTCTCACAAACATAGTTGAGATAAGTTTTGAACCAGAACTTCCTAAAGAGATACGTGCTACTTTTAAACCTATAACTATGTTTGTTTTAGCTGGTTATACTTTTGAAAGTTGTATAGTAGATGAATGGGGTGTAAGTTTTGAAGCTGGTTTTGGGCACGAAAACTATGGTTCTTTAGTTTGTGTTCCACTTCTTTCAGTACTTCAAATTATAGTAGATGAGACACCAATACTAATAAACTTAAGTGTTGATGTAGAAGAGAGACCAAAACCATCATCAAAAGGAGTTAAAAGAAGTATGGAAGCACTTCTTTCTAATCCTGATAATGAGAAATTGTTAAAGTAAAATCTATACTTTACGCTTACTTACGATGTAGTTGATAACACTATCCATGAAAGCGTCAGTTTTTATATCTTTTGTGTAAGCAAGATATAGTTTACGCATAATTTTTATACCTTTTACTCTTGCGTAAAAAAGTTCACCACTTTCAATTTTGTCATCTATCATGTGTTTTGATATGATTGAGACTGTAGGTATACCATCTATAATAGAAGATTTTAAAATCGTTTGTTTAATAGCAGTTGAGCTAGTAACTACACTTCTAAGATCAAATGAGTCACAATCAACTCCAAATTTTTCAAACTCTGCTTTTATAATTTGTCTTGTATGAGACTCTTCTTCACGACATACCCATCTAAAAGAGTTAAGTTCATCTGGTCTAACTACCTTTGGAAGAGGTGTTTTACTTACAAGGACTAGTTCATCATCCATCCACTCTCTATATATAATTCCATCTTGAAAGATTGGAGATTCTAAAAGTGCTAAGTCAATTTTTTTGTTCACTAGCTCTTCTGTTATTTTCTCAGAATCATCTACTTTTATCATAACGTCATTTTTAATAGCTTCTTGAATCTCTGTTAAAAATTCTGGCAGTATGTAGTTTCCAATCATAAAAGATGCACCAAGTATAAAGACTAACTCTTTATTTATAATTTTGATTACCTCTTTTTCTGCACTAGCTATGTTTTTTTCAAGTTTAATTACTACTTTATAGAACTGCTCTCCTGCTTTAGTGAGTTTTATTCCATTTTTCTTTCTGTCTACAATTTTTGTATCTAAGTAGTCTTCTAGAAGTTTCATTTGTTGAGTAACAGCCGGCTGGCTAATCCCTAGCTTTTTTGAAGCTTTAGAAAAACTTTTCTCTTTTACTACTGTTAAAAATGTTTGGATTTTATTAAAGTCTCTTAACATACGTTATCCTTATAATCTTTTCACTATTATAACTAATAATAATAATAATTACAAGGTATAATTTAATTAAACTTTATATTAACTAATTTAAGATATAATAAGTCTAATATAAAAGCGTTAAATAAAATACCAATATTTCTCAAAAGATTTATCTTTTGTAGCTTTAGGGGTTGTAGGGACTTTAGCCCCTGCCTTTATAAAGGGCTTAGCTCTTTATAAAGCATTCAAATATTAAAGAAGAAAAGATGGAAAAGATACTAGAATCACTTAACGATGCGCAGCAAGAGGCGGTTAAAACCATAGATGGACCAGTACTTATACTAGCTGGTGCAGGAAGTGGTAAGACAAAGACTATTACATCAAGACTTGCGTACCTCTTAGCTCAAGGTATTCCAGCTTCAAGTATTTTGACGCTTACATTTACAAATAAAGCAGCCACAGAGATGCGTGAGCGTGCTTTGAGTCTCATTGAAGATAAAACTTACCCACCATTGCTTTGTACTTTTCACAAGTTCGGATTACTCTTTTTAAAGTTCAATATGGAGAAATTAGGCAGAAGAAATAGTTTTGTTGTGATTGATACTGATGATAAAAAAAGAATTATAAAGAGTTTTGGTATAGATATGCCAGTAGGATTAGTTGCAAATGAGATTTCACGTTATAAAAACTCTTTGATTGACCCTGCACTTGCTTGGGAAAAAGCAGAACTTCCAAACTACAAAAAAATAGCACAAACTTATGAGCAGTATGAAAAATACATTAAAGACAATAACTTAGTTGATTTTGATGATTTACTAGTTCTTCCATATAAAATTTTAAATGAGAATGAAGATTTATGTAGAGAGACTAGTGAAAGATACAAATATATTATGGTAGATGAGTACCAAGATACAAATGACTTACAATATAGACTTATAAGAAAGATATGTTCAACTCATGAAAATATTTGTGTGGTTGGTGATGATGATCAGAGTATCTACGGTTGGCGTGGAGCTAACATAAAAAATATCTTAGATTTTAAAGATGAGTTTAAAAACACAAAGATTATAAAATTAGAAAACAATTATCGCTCAACAACCAATATTTTAAAAGCAGCAAATGAGCTTATAGAGCATAACCGCTCACGTTTAGGTAAAGTTCTAAGAAGCACTAAAGGTGAAGGAACTGCTATATCTATTATAGAGTCTCATGATGAAAAAAATGAATCAACTATAATAGCAAAACGAATCAAAGTTCTTATAGACAAGGGAGTAAGCCCAAGAGACATAGCTGTACTTTACCGTATAAATGCATTGAGCCGTTCACTTGAAGAGGGCTTGAACCGTGTGGGCGTTCCATATAATATGGTAGGTGGAGTAAAGTTTTATGAAAGAACAGAGATTAAAGATCTGATTTCATATCTTAGAATTATTGCCAATCCAAATGATGATTTTTCTATAAAAAGAATCATAAACAGACCAAAAAGAGGACTTGGAAAAGTAACAATAGATAAAATTTTAAAAGGTGCATACGAAAATCACCTCTCTATTTACGGGTACATTACAACAAAACAAGATGAATTAAAAGGCATGGTAAGTAAAAAATGCTACAACGCACTTGTAGAGTTTAGTGAAAATTTACAAAGACTTATAGAGGTATCAAGCGAAGCAACATATAACATTATAGATGAGCTTGAGAGTCTATATGGCATTAAAAAATACTATGATCAACTTCCTGATTCCCTTGAACGTGTTTCAAACATAGATGAGTTTTACGGACTTTTTAGAGACCTAGTAAAACAGAATCCTGAAATGAGCATAGATGAGTTTCTAAATGACCTAGCACTCCAAAGTGACCAAGATGCAATTGACACAGAAAATATTGCCATTATGAGTATTCACACTAGTAAAGGACTAGAGTTTGATTACTTGTTTGTTATTGGTATGGAAGAGGGCTTTTTACCGCTTGTTGGAGATGGAAGTGACATCGAAGAAGAGAGACGTTTAGGTTACGTTGCTATCACTAGAGCAAAAGAGGAACTGACTTTGAGTTACTCAGAGAGCAGATTCTATAAAGGAAGAAGAACAGAACTAACAAAGAGTAGATTTTTAAAAGAGAGTGGGGTTTGTCAAGGCTCACTTGTGTTAGAAAAAACAACATCTTATAGAAAAGGTGACTTAGTAAAACATAAAATATTTGGTATAGGACGTATCTTTGAGATAAGTAAGGTAAAAAGAGAGTTCAAACTAAAGATAAACTTTTCAGGAACAAAAAGAGATATCGTAGCATCATTTGTAGAGAAGATTTAATGAATAGGTTGTTTGTTACAAATAAGCCTACTGGTATGTCATCCAATAGGTTTCTAGGAAGAATCAAACGTAAATATAATGTAAAAAAAGCTGGGTTTAGCGGAACACTAGACCCCTTTGCAAAAGGTGCTCTTATAGTAGCTTTTGGGCAGTACACCAAACTGTTTCGTTTTTTAAATAAAAAGAAAAAAGCGTATCGTGCTACGTTATGGCTTGGGGCTACTAGTCCTACTCTTGATATTGAAAAAGTAGAAAAAGTAGTAGAAATGATACCTTTTGCTGATTACTCTTTGAAGATTATTGAAGAGAGCATGAAAGGTGAGATAGAGTATCTTCCGCCAAAATACTGTGCTAAAAAAGTAGATGGAAAACGTGCTTATGCACTTGCTCGTGAAAATAAAGAGTTTGAACTAAATGCAATAAAAAGCACTATATACGATTTTAAAATTCTCCACTATATGCATCCATTTTTAACGTTTGAGATAACCATAAGCGAAGGTGGATACATACGAAGTATGGGACAAATCATCGCTAACAAATTTGGCTTTGATGGATGTTTGAGTGCTTTAGAGCGTTTGAGTGAGGGTGAGTTTGTATATGAAGATGAAAAAGCACTTAATCCACTGGATTATATAGATATAGAAGATAACGAGTATTTGGGTGATATAGAAGATATAGAATTAGGTAGAAAAATATACGTAGATAATTTTAAGAACAAAGAAGCAGGGCTTTACAAAATAGTTTTAGAAGATGAGTTGAGTTTAGTTGAGATAACAAAAGATGAAACCAGAGTCCAATACATACTAAATAAGGTAAAATTATGTTAATACTATCAAGGAAGATAGGCGAAGCAGTTGTTTTAGATGAGAAGATAATAGTAAGAGTTATAGATATATCAAAAGGCGTAGTTCGCATCGGTTTTGATGCACCAAACGACATGCTAATACTGCGTGAAGAGTTAGAAGAAGAAGTTAAAAAAGCGAACATAGAGGCAAAAAGTAGTATTAAAGATATGGCTGCTATAAAAGGTTTAAGTAAGAAGTTTAAGAAGAAATGAAAACCGTTAGAAAAAGTCAACTGCTTGACTTTTTTAGGTTTGGAACACGAAGATGATGTACGCCGAAGGTGTACCATCGAAGGAAATACGATGGAAAAAGTAAGATGAAATCTTACGCTAAAGTAAATATCTTTTTAAAGATAGTTGGTAAACGTGGAAATTACCATGAGCTTCTATCTCGTTTTATTTTAGTAAAAAACTTATATGACGAATTAGAATTTAAAGATAAACAAACGGATGCTGAGTTTGAACTGCATGGAGATTTTGGATGTGCTTTGGAATCAAACACTATTTATAAAGCTTACTTGTCTACATGTAAAGTTGGTTACGAAAAAGAGTTAAAAAAGTTCTTTACATGTAAAGCTTTACACGTAAAGAAAAACATACCATCATTTGCAGGTTTAGGTGGAGGAAGTAGCGACGCAGCTACTTTTTTACACATGATAAACAAAGAAGCAAATCTTGGACTCTCAAATGACGAGTTAGTAAGCATTGGTTTAGAAGTAGGAGCAGATGTTCCCTTCTTCATTTACGGCTACAACAGTGCAAACGTAAGTGGCATAGGTGAAGTTGTAAAAGAGTTCAAAGAAAAACCTTTACATGTAAAGACCTTAACCCCAAACATAAAGTGCGACACAAAAGCAGTTTATAAGGCTTTTAGAGATAATTACAAAGTTGATGTAGATTTAGCCAATAAGATGGCTAAAATGAGTTCTATTGAGTTATTGCAGAGTTATGATGATGTTACACTAAATGACCTTTTTGGAGCTTCCTTGAGTGTTTATGCAGAGCTAGAAGAGTACAGAAAAAAAGATTGGTTTTTTAGTGGAAGTGGAAGTAGTTTTTTTAAAATAGAGAAAGAGTAAATATGGGTGAAACAGTAGCAAGAAACAAAAAAGCATATCATGATTATGAGATATTAGATTATTATGAAGCGGGTATGGTTTTAAGAGGTAGTGAAGTAAAGGCTATAAGAATGGGAAGAGTCAATCTAAAAGACTCTTTTGTGAAGATTATCAAGGGTGAGGCATTTGTGTTAAATATGCATATATCTAACCTTGAAACAACTCACTCTCACTACAGACCAGAAGAGAGACGAGATAGAAAGTTGCTTTTACATAACAAAGAGATAGCAAAATTATTTGAAAAAACTACAAAAGATGGACTAAGCATAGTACCAACTAGTTTGTATTTTAATCATAAAAACTTTGTTAAGATTAGAATTGCTTTGGCAAAGGGTAAAAAACTTCACGATAAAAGACAAGATTTGAAAACAAGAACAGCAAATCGTGAAGCACAAACTGCTATGAAAAATCACTTTTATAAATAAAATATTTACTATTTATTGATAAAATATATAAAAAAGAAGGAAGATTGATGAAGTCTTGGAAAGTTTTAGTTAGTTTATTGTTAGTATTTGTTTTTGTTGGATGTGGAGTTGAAGAGGGAAGTGCCGAAAAACCTGTTTATAAAGATGGAGATAGGTTAGAGCTTCAAAGTGTAGTTGGTAGTAAAGTTACACTTCTTCGTAAAAATGGCGGATTTGTTTTAGAAGGTGATGAAAGCAAGATACTTATACTAGATATCTTTGGAACTTTTTGTAAACCTTGTCAAGATGAAGCTGCAAACCTTATGGACTTTCAACTAAGAAACGATAAAGATTTACTTTTGATAGGTTTTACTTACTTAGAATCTGTGACAGACAAGTATGTAGTTGATAACTTTGCTTCAAAGTTTAACGCTTATTATTTTATAGTAAATAGCCCAGATAATGACAAAATAGTAAACACTATAACTCAAGATATAGATTATAGAGCAGCAGTACAAGTTCCATTTAAAGTTGTTCTAAAAGATGGGAAATATCAAAACGTAACAGATATTTATGAATCTAATCCAGAAAATAAATTTTATATTGGTGCAATCGAGACTGATGTAATAGAAAAAGATATAGAGAAGATTAAAGCTAAATGAGTCAATTTGAACATGAGTTAAGTGAGGACATTGAATTAAAAAAGCCTAAAATGTACAAGGTGATGCTTCTCAATGACGATTATACTAGTATGGAGTTTGTGATCACGACTCTTATGAATATATTTCACAAAAGTGAGGAAGATGCGTATTCGATTACAATGCGTATACACAACAATGGAAGTGGACTTTGTGGTGTTTATACTCATGAGATAGCTGAAACAAAAGTTGCTCAAGTGTTAAGCTCTGCAAAAAAGAGCAAGTTTCCACTTAGAGCAGTTATGGAGGAAGAGTGATGGTAAGCCAAGAATTAAATTCTATTTTCAGTGATGCTATTAGCTTTGCTAAAGAGAATCGACACGAGTATATAACAGTAGAACACATTTTTTTTGCACTGATTCATAATCAAAATATAGTAGAAGTTTTGAGTGAATGTGGAGTTGATGTAGAGACACTTAGGCAAAGTTTACAATCCTACTTTGCACAAAATATTGAGAAAATTTCTGAAACCAATAACTTTGAGCCATTTGAAACTGTATCACTTACAAGAGTGATAGAGAGTATGATGATGCACGTTAGAGGAGCAGGAAAAAACGAGGCAAGTCTAACTGATATGCTTATAGCTCTGTTTGACGAAGAGCACTCATATAGTGTACAACTTTTAAAACAGTATGGTGTAGAAAAACTTGATATTTTAGAGATTGTGACAAACCAAGAAGACCCATCAGTAAAAGAGCAATCAAACACTGAAGATAAAAAAAGTGCTTTAGAGCTATACGCAGTAAACTTAGTTGATCTCGCTCTTAAAGATAAAATTGACCCTCTTATAGGACGAGTTGATGAGGTTCAACGCCTTATGCAAGTTCTGTGTCGCCGTAAAAAGAACAATCCTATCTTAGTTGGAGAAGCAGGAGTTGGAAAAACTGCTATTGTAGAGGGATTAGCTCTAAAAATAGCACAAAATGATACACCAAAAATACTTGCTGATGCAAAACTATACGCTCTTGATATTGGCTCACTTTTAAGTGGGGCAAAGTACAGAGGAGATTTTGAAAAACGTCTGAAAGATGTTTTAACTGAACTAAAAGCAAAACCAAATGCAATTCTTTTTATAGATGAAATTCATACTATAGTTGGGGCAGGAGCTACTAGTGGTGGTTCTATGGATTTGTCTAATCTTCTTAAACCCTCACTTGCAACGGGTGAATTAAAGTGTATAGGTGCTACGACGTATAGTGAGTTCAGAAACTTTTTTGATAAAGATAGAGCACTTAGCCGTCGTTTTTCAAAACTTGATGTAAGTGAACCTAGCGTAGATGATGCTTATGAAATTCTTTTAGGTTTAAAAGGACGATATGAAGAGCATCATGGAGTCAAATACCCTCAAAAAGTTTTGAGAAGCTCTGTTGAGTTAGCAAAAAAATATATAAATGACAAGTTTTTACCTGACTCTGCAATAGACCTCATAGACGAAGTTGGGGCATCTTTTCATTTGCAAAAAAGAAAAAGAAAAGCAGTAAGTGTTCACGACATAGAAAGTATATTAGCACGAGTTGCAAACATACCGCCACGCAGTGTGAGTAGTGATGAAACAGAGTTAATGAGAGACTTAGAATCAAAACTAAAAGCAAAAGTTTTTGGTCAAGATGAAGCTATAGCAAACTTAGTAACTGCTATCAAAAGAAGCCGTGCAGGTCTTTCAAATCCGGAGAGTCCTGTTGGCTCATTCTTATTTAGTGGACCTACTGGAGTTGGTAAAACAGAAGTTGCAAAACAATTAGCAGAGCAACTTGGCATACACTTTGAGAGATTTGATATGAGTGAGTACATGGAGAAGCATACAGTAAGTAGACTCATTGGTGCTCCTCCAGGTTACGTTGGTTATGAAGAGGGTGGACAGCTTACAGAGACTATTAAAAAGCACCCATATAGTGTACTTTTACTTGATGAGATAGAAAAAGCACATCCTGATTTACTCAATATTTTGCTTCAAGTTTTTGATAGTGCAACTTTGACAGATAACGATGGAAACAAAACAGACTTTAGAAATGTAATCATCATTATGACTTCAAACCTTGGAACAAAAGAGGCTGCTCAAGTTGGTTTTACAAAGGTAGAGGCTCATCAAAGTAGTAATGCTATAAAAGACTTTTTCGCTCCAGAGTTTAGAAATCGTCTTGATGCTATAGTGCATTTTTCAGCCCTCAAAACAGAAGTTATGGTGTCTGTAGTTGAAAAGTTATTGACTCAACTTGAAGAGCAGTTAAAAGAGAAAAACATAAAAATTGAAGCTACAACTAAAGCAAAAAAATACTTAGCCGAAAAAGGTTACTCAAAAGAGCTTGGAGCAAGAGTTATGCAAAGAGTTATAAGTGATGAGATTAAAACACCACTCAGTGATGAGATACTTTTTGGTAAACTAAAAAATGGTGGAATAGTAAAAATAGATTATAAGAAAAAAGCGTTAGAGTTTGAGTACAACAGTAGAAATTCCTAAACTCATAGATGACGAGTACATCTTTCCCAACCCATACAAAGCAACTGACAAGGGGCTTTTGGCTTGGGGAGGAGACTTGTGCGAGCAGAGGCTTTTAAGTGCGTACAGAAGTGGAATTTTCCCTTGGTACTCACCAAATGATCCGCTTCTCTGGTGGTCACCAAATCCAAGACTTTTACTTTTTCCAAATGAGTTTAAAATCACAAAATCACTAAAAAAATCAAGAAAAAAATTTACAATAAAATATAACACAAACTTTGAAGAAGTTATCTCTACATGTAAAGACTTAAGAGATGACACTTGGATAAGTGAAGAGATGAAAGAAGCCTATATGTCTTTACATGTAAAGGGTTATGCAAAGTCCATTGAGTGTTACCAAGACAATAAACTTGTAGGTGGATTATATGGAGTACAAATTGGCTCAATTTTTTGTGGCGAGTCTATGTTTAGCAAAGTTAGTGATGCCTCAAAAGTAGCTCTTTGGGAGTTATGTGATATTATGCAAAAAAATGGTGGAGATTTCATAGACTGCCAAATGCCAACTGAGCATCTCATAAGTTTGGGTGCACAAGTGGCAAATAGAGAAGATTATCTGAATCTACTCTCTACATGTAAAGATAAAAAGGTGGAACTATTTTGATAGAACAGATAATGCCGGTATTTATTTTTGTGGCACTAGGGTATGGTTTTAAGATGATAAAACATGATATATCTGAGTCTTTAATAGAGTTTGTTATTTACTTTTCACTTCCTGCTTTAGCTCTTGTAAAGATACGAGAGTTGGTGTTTGATGAAGTTGTTTTAAACATCATATTTATTGCATATCTTACTATGTTTATAGCGACTATTGTTTCATATTTTATAGGTAAAGCATTGAAGTTAGAGAGAAAAGTCTTGGCTACTTTTATGGTTGTATCTATCTTTGGAAATACTTCTTTTGTAGGCTTCTCTTATGTAGAATCACTATTCTCGTCTAAAGAGTTGGTTTATCCTCTAGTTTATGACCAGATAGGAAGTTTTGTAGCACTTTTAACTATTGGTATGGTTCTTATTGCTTGGGGAGCTGGACGAGAAGAAAAAACTACAATAAAACAGAAGTTCAAGATGATTATGACTCCTCCTTTGATGGCAATCATAGCAGCAGTTTTACTTCATGGTGTTGTTTTTCCTGACTTTGTAGAGGGAATTTTAATAAAACTAGAGTATACGCTTATACCACTTGTAACTATGATAGTTGGTATGAAGTTAGAGATAAAAGCTTTTAAAAATTTTTTCAAAGAGAGCATGGTTGCCCTTGGGATAAAAATGATTTTAGTTCCACTTATTATGCTTGGTCTTCTTTATCCATTTTTTGATTTTTCAGCGACTTGGATGAGAGTGACTTTTATAGAGATTGCAATGCCACCAATGACTATGGCAACAGTTTTAGCCATACGAGGAGGACTCAATAAAGACTTGGCTATAAATACTTTAGGGCTTGGAATTCTTTTCTCTTTCATAGTAATTCCTACGTGGAATTTTATTTTAAGTTAAATAGGAGTAAAATACTCTTCTAAAAAAAGGTGAGCTTAAAAGCTCTGGTTCAAACTTTTAAATTTTATTTTTAATAAAATGGAAAACAAAAGAATGGAAAACGACTAGAGATAAATCTCTATGGAAAACAAAGAAATGGAAAACAAAGAATGCAAAATAAGACTCAATACCTCTTTACTAGTGAAGTAGTAAGTGCAGGACACCCTGACAAATGTGCAGATATAATTTCGGACAGCATAGTAGATGCTCTTTTAATAGCAGACAAAGATTCACGCGTAGCAAGTGAAGTTTTTGTTGCTGGTAAGCACGTCATAGTTGGTGGTGAAGTAGCAAGTAAAAATCATCCTGATTATGTAGAAATAGTAAAAAAAGCCTTAGTTAAAATTGGTTACGATGGAAAATCAGCTTTTACAAGAGAGCAGTGTCTTTACCCTGAAGATGTAGATGTTCAAGTACTTTTAAATCAACAAAGCCCAGACATTAACCAAGGTGTTGACCAAGAGAGCGGTGAAATAGGTGCAGGAGACCAAGGAATCATGTTTGGTTTTGCTTCAAGTGAAACAAAAGAATTGATGCCTGCAGCCATCACGTACGCTCGTATGCTAAGTGACAAAGTATATAGTTACGCATTAAAAAACAACCAAAAGCTTGGAGTTGACATTAAGACTCAAGTTACTGTTGATTATGTTACAAAAGCAAATTTTGAAAACTGTAAACCTCAAAAAATTCATACTATAGTTGTGTCTGCCCCTTCGACTGAATCAATGCCAATCGATGAAGTCAGAGTTTTAATTAAATCTCTTATAGATGATGCAGGATTACCAACAGATCTTTATAATCCAAATGATACAATCATACACATAAACCCAACAGGACGTTATGTAAACCATAGTCCACTTCATGACTCAGGTCTTACAGGACG